>JALSQH010000114.1 GCA_026985515.1 bacterium | reverse complement strand
TATCCTTATCACAAGAGGAGAAAATTATGCGAATAAGCGAGTATATTGATGAGGATCTGGTAGAACCTGATCTCAAGGGGGATTCCAAGGAGGGGGTAATCAGAGAGTTATCCAGCCTGGTTTCGAAGAAATTTCCAGAACTAAATGGTGAGGAAATCTACAATCTCCTCCTTGAAAGGGAAAGTCTTGGGAGCACAGGAATCGGAAATGGTGTGGCAATTCCGCACGGTAAGTTGAAAAATGGTGAGAGAATTTACCTCGCCTTTGGGAGGTCCAGAAGAGGTGTTGACTTTGATGCCATGGATGGGAAACCTGTGCATCTCTTTTTTCTTCTTTTGGCTCCTGAATCAAAGCCCGCAGTTCATCTTCAGGCTCTTGCCAAGATTAGCAGGATTCTGAAAAAGAGCGAAGTTAGAGAAAAATTAATGAACGCTTCTTCTGCTGAGGAGATTGTTAATGTACTCAGAGAAGAAGACTCAAAACTGTAACACATGAAAATTAGTGTAGATGAACTGCTAAATGAAGCTCTCAAAAGAGGCATTGATTTAGAGGTCATCTGCAACCATCGTCTCAAAGAGAAACTGATCGAACATCCCAGAATCCAGAAACCCGGTCTTGCTCTGACGGGATTCACATATCATGTATATCCTGAAAGAGTTCAGATTTTTGGGGAAACTGAAATAACATATCTGAATCAGCTCTCTCCCTACAAGAAGAGAAAGGCTGTCAAATTCCTTGAGGAGATACCAATCAGCTGTATCATCGTAACAAAGGGTCTCAACATACCCCAGGTTCTCAAGAGGAAAGCGTGTAAAGAGAAAATTCCCCTTCTTAGAACTTCCATGCAGAGTTCCACATTTATAATCCAGATTGAAGATCTCCTTGCGGAACTTCTTGCAGAGAAGGTGGTTATTCATGGAAACCTTCTCGATGTTTTTGGTGTGGGGGTTCTCATCATCGGTAAGAGTGGAATAGGAAAAAGTGAATTGTCCCTTTCATTGATAATGAGGAACCACCGTTTTGTGGCAGATGATATGGTTGAAATTATTAAGAAGTCTCCAAGGGTGCTTATAGGAAGATCCACAGAACTTCTAAAACACATCGTGGAAATAAGGGGCCTGGGTATAATCAACATCAAGGATCTTTTCGGAATTTCCTCAATAAGGGATACCAAAAGAATTGAACTTGTTATAGAGCTTATCAGGTGGGAGGATGAAACTGATTATGATAGACTCGGCTTTGAGGAAAACTATTACGAAATAATGGGGGTCAGAGTTCCACTGGTGAGATTACCCGTCACGCCTGGAAGGCAGTTGCCAGCTCTAATTGAAGTTGCTGCGAGGAACTATCTGCTGAAGTTGAAGGGAATAGATTCTGCAAAAGAATTTAAGGAAAACATTGATAGAGCATTGCAGGGGAGATTCAGGGAGGAAATTGAGTGAGCAAGATTAAAGAAGTAATAATTGTCACCGGACTATCAGGAGCAGGTAAAACCACGGCGCTGAAGGCGCTTCAGGATCTTCAGTACTACACTGTTGATAACCTCCCCCTTTCTTTGATACCTGTTTTCATTGATCTTATGGAAAAGAGTGAAATCCCGTATGACAAACTTGCTCTTGGAATAGATGTCAGGGAAAGGCCGTTTCTATCTGAGATAAACAAAATATTGAAAGAACTGGAACTGAGAAAGATAAATTACCGTATTTTTTACCTTACAGCTAAGGTGGATGTTATAGTAAGAAGATTTAAGGAGGCAAGGAGAATTCATCCACTGGGACAAGTTGCTGATTTGAAGAAGATAATTAAGCTTGAGCAGAAGTATCTTGAACCAGTAAGGGAGAAGGCCACGGAAGTTATTGACACATCTTCCTTTGATATTCACAGGTTGAGCAGAGAAATTGCCGAAAGATTGAACAGATCAGCCAGCGCCATATACATCACAATAATCTCCTTTGGTTTCTCAAGGGGGATTCCTGAGAATTCTGATCTGGTGTTTAACGCCCGGGTCTTGCCAAATCCCTACTTTGTACCTGAATTGAAGGATAAAACAGGGAAGGACAGGGAGGTGAAGGAGTTTCTTTCCTCAAAGGAGGAAGTCAATGCATTTATTGAATCAACCTACTCCTACATAAAATTTTTCCTTGAATCAAGGGATTCACCCATATGGAATCCCGTCATATCAATAGGTTGCACTGGTGGAAGGCACAGGTCAGTTTATGTTGCTGAGGTTATTGCTGGAATGCTAATGGAAGAGGGATATAATGTTAGTGTAACCCACAGAGATCTGGAGGAGTTATGAGCTTCGGAATTATTGTTGCCACGCACGGGAATTTTGGAAAAGAAGCCGTCGAAACTGTTAAAACAATCGTTGGTGAAATTGACACAGTTGAGGCAATTTCGGTAGAATTTGGGAAAAATATTGATGAAATTCAGGAGCAGTTTGAAAGACTGGTGAATAAGTTTTTGAAAAAATACAGAAGGGTCCTCATTTTTACCGATATGTTTGGAGGAACCCCATCCAACATATCTTTTGGTTTTGTGAAACCGGGAAAGGTTGAGGTAATAACAGGATTCAATCTTCCCATGCTTATAAAGGCACTTAAGATGAGCATGGAGGAGGAAAAAAAGCCACTGCACGAAGTTGTCCTGTATCTTGCCGACTATGGAAAAGATAATGTGAAAATTGCTTCGAAGGCACTTGCATGAGATTTTCCGTCTGGAAGAAGGGAGAAAAAAAGAAAAAATTTTACCTCAGGCTGGATGACAGGCTGATCCATGGTCAGGTTGTTCAGGGGTGGGTGCCTTTTCTATCCATTGATGAGATTTTCGTTGTAAGTGACAGAATCAGTTCTGACCCAATGCAACAGAAAATCATGTCTCTTTCAGTACCTCCAGATGTTTCTCTTCATTTCATTGATACTTCCCGCATCCCAAGTATTTCTGATGTATCAAACGGGAAAAATGTTCTGATACTGGTTAACAATGTTGATGATCTTGTTAAGGTTGCTTCACTGGTGCCGGTAGAGTTTGTGAATGTTGGTAATTATCATAAAAGAGGAGAGAATGTGGTTAATCTCACCAGCTTTTTCACATGCAGTTTGGAGGAACTGGAGAAGTTAAAAATCCTTTCCAGGGAAGGAAAGAAAGTTGAGTTGAGAAACATACCGGGAGAAAAAGGTAAAGAAATCATAGATGATTGAATCTGTTGCCAAAACAATTCTTCTTCTTATTCTCGGATCTGCTGGAGGGGTTGAAAGATACGCGGCATTTCAGTTCTCAATTTTGAGACCTTTTCCAGCTTCAGTAATTCTTGGACTGATTTTTGGCAGAATGAATGAAATGCTGGTGCTGGGCATCTTTTTCGAGGTTCTTTGGCTCAGCAAACTACCCGTGGGCAACACTGTGCCACCACATGAGGTGCTTGCCTTTTTCTCGGCAGTTATTATTTACCTCGTTTCCATCAGATTTGGAATCCCCAGCTCTGATGCCCTGAGCTGGAGTATCTTCTGGGGAATAGTGAATGGCTATCTGGGTAAGAGGGTTGATATGGTCCAGAGAGAGATAAATCTTCGCATAGCACGGTGGATAGAAGCAGGTGGTGAAGATGAAGAACTGATAGGCAGAAGCCTCTATTATGCTCTTTCCATAAATTTTGTTGTTCACTTTATTTACTTGACTGCTGTACTGGTTTTTGCTTTTCCACTTGCTCTTTTTTTGAAGTCTCTATCTCTCAACACTTCACCTGGCCTTATTTTTTTGAGTGGAATCCCCTCTATTCTGTTTTTTTCGTATCTTTCAAGTGTTAAAAAACAGAGACTAACCTCTCTGTATATTCTTACATTTTTGATTGCTTTTTTTCTTTTCCTTTTTATACACTGGTTGCAATGGATATGGTAAAGGTTGGTGGAATTCTTTTAAAAATAATTTGGAGAAGTTTTTTTCTCCAGGCGTGGTGGAATTTTGAGCGATTGCAGAGTATCGGTCTTCTCTACACCCTTCTTCCTCTCCTGGACCATCTCTACAAAAATGAAAGGGAGAAGTATTTTCAGAGAAAGAAATTCTACGAGGAGTACTTTAACACCAATCCCCTCTTTTTCCCGATTATGCTGGGTGCTCTGGTGAAAATGGAAATGGAGTATGCTGGGGGAAAAATAAAAGAAGATATTATAAGCTCTTTCAAGGTGCGTATGATGAGTACACTTGGAGCCATTGGTGATACTTACGGATGGGCAGGTTTCAGGCCCCTGTCTGCCTTTGCGGGAATTTTGATTGGAGTTTTAATCTCACCTGTGGCTGGTTTGATAGTTTTCGTTGTTATTTACAATTCCTTCTCATTTTTTCTCAGAATAAGAGGTTTTTTCCTTGGTTACAGATATGGGGTGGAAATTGTTGACATGATAGGAAATAGAAATCCCTACAGAATTGCAAAGATACTTTTTACAGTTAATAGTGTGCTTTCAGCATCCCTATTCTCATACCTGATCTTCTGGTCGTATGTACATCAGTTTTTTTCCTTTGAAGGGGTCTTTGCAGGATTTGTAATTGGACTCTTTATGGTTATTTTTCCGGGTGATTTTGTAATACTTTTCTATTACATTATACTAATTACTGGAGACAGGTTATGGCCAGAAATATTGAAGATGTGAAAAGGGTTGAAAAATCTGTGGAAATCGTAAATAAACTGGGTTTTCACGCCCGGGCAGCCAGCAGTTTTGTTAAAACTGCAGAGAAGTTTCAGAGTGAGATCCTCGTGATCAAAGATGATATGGAAGCAAACGGGAAGAGCATACTTGGTTTGCTTACCCTTGGAGCTGCAAAGGGAACAGAGGTGAGGATTGTTGCCATTGGTCCAGATGCTGATGAGGCAGTGGAGGCACTTGTTGAACTTGTTGAAAATAGATTTGGTGAAGAGGAGTAATGAAGCGAAAGAAAAAGGAACTCACTTTTGAAGGCATAGGTGTTTATCCAGGAATAGCTATTGGTACTCTTTCCATTTCCACCAGAAGCAAGGTGGAGATTCCCAAGTATCAGATTTTGAAACCATATATTGGATACGAATTACGCAGATTTGACAGGGCTCTCCTTGCTTCCAAGAAACAGATAGAGGAGATACTCTCAAGGATTGATCCAGATCTTCAGAAGGAAGTGTTTTCTATTCTTGAAATCCAGAAGATGTTTCTCAATGATGCAACTCTCATGAGCAAGATCAAGAATCACATCGTGGAAGAGCAGATCAACGCTGAATGGGCCGTTGAGAAAGTTGTGAAGGAAATGGAAAAATTTTTTGAAAAGATTAATGATCCTTACATCAGGGAAAGGAAAGAGGATCTCTATTTTGTGGCAAACAGACTGGTGAAGAATCTCCGGGGAGAAAGAGAGGAAGATATTGGTGAGAGCGGGAGGGATATTCTTGCAGCACATGATCTTTCCCCTCTGGAAGTTGTGAAACTTCACAAAGCGGGGGTGAAGGGCCTCATAGTTGAAATAGGTGGTAAAAATTCTCATACATCAATCACAATAAGAACCCTGGAACTTCCTGCAGTGGTGGGTGTTGAGGGATTTCTGGATCATGCTGAGGAGGGAGATGAGGTAATAGTTGATGGGATCCATGGAGTTGTTATTCTCAATCCCACCCGCCACATGGTTGAAAAGTACGCTGCTCTGCGGGAGGAGTATGAGAGGAGATACCGCGAACTGAGGAGCTACATTGATGTTCCATCTGTTACAAAGGATGGTACCAAGATCTCACTCCTTGCGAATGTGGATTTTGTGGAGGAAATACCCGCTGTTATTTCTCACAAAGCTGAAGGAATAGGTCTTTTCAGGACGGAGTTCCTTTTCCTTAACAGAGATGATCCACCACCTGAAAATGAGCAGTTTGAGATTTATAAAGGTGTACTCGAAAAGATGGCTCCTCTTCCCGTTATCATAAGGACATTTGATCTGGGTGCGGATAAAAAGACCCCTTTTACTCTCTATCAGGAAGACAACCCAGCCCTTGGGTTGAGAGGGGTAAGGCTGGCTCTGCAATACAGGGAGATTTTCAAAAATCAGCTGAAAGCTCTGTACAGAGCGGCAGAGTATGGAGATCTGAGGATAATGTTTCCGATGGTTTCTGGCGTGTGGGAAGTGAGAAGGGTGAAAAAGCTCATAAAGGAAGTACACAGGGAACTGGAAGAGGAGGGTAAGAGTTTTGCGTCGCATGTTCCCATTGGTGCCATGATTGAGGTTCCCTCTGCTGCCATTATTGCTGATATGCTTGCAAGGGAGGTGGATTTTTTCAGTGTTGGAACAAATGACCTTGTTCAGTATACCCTTGCTGTGGACAGGACAAATGAGCATGTGGAGTATCTCTTTGAGCCTTTACATCCTGCCATTCTCCGTCTTTTAAACCAGATTGCTGAAAGTGCAAGGAAAGAGGGAATAGAAGTGGGGATCTGTGGCGAGGCTGCGGGTGATCCAGTCTTCACAGTTGTTTTGCTGGGACTTGGGTATACGAGTCTGAGCATGATTCCACACTCAATTTTAAAGGTGAAAAAGGTTGTGAGGGAATTAGATTCAAAGGAAGCAAGGGAACTGGTTCAGAAACTTCTTCTCCAGGATACAGCGAAGAAAGTTGAGAATGTTTTGTTGGATTACATTGAAAAAAAACTTCCTTTTTTGAAAGATCTGGAGTAATTATCTGAAGAGTTTCTTCAGCACCGAAACGGTTTCCACGCCAAGCCAGAGAAGGAAAGCTGATCCACCAAGGGCGCTGTTTGCAATTATCGAAAGAAGTACCGGAATCCCGATTGCAAAGAGAGGATTGTTGAGATTTTTAAGGAGATGTTCTTTTCTTTCCCCGTTTATCTTCTCTTTCATTATTCTTTTTGCTTCCACTATTGTCAGATATATACTCTGAAACTGCTTTTCAGTAATATTCATCTCTGAGGCAAGCTTTTTTATAACTTTTTTCTCCTCTTCTGTGACCTGGTCATCGGCAAGGGCAAGGGTGATAACATCTGCCAGGGCGGAAAATCTCAAGGAGGATTCTTTCAGTTTTTTAATGGAATTTTTTATGCCATCTTCAGAGGGCATTGAAAAAAACTCTTTTAATACTCTTTTCTCTTCACCCAGCGGAATTTCAAGTCTGTCAAGGAGCTGAACCACAAGTTGTCGCTGTTCCAGTGGAAATTTTCCATCAGCTGTCACTATCCATACTAAAAGCTCAATATAGGCTTTTTTCTCCTCGGGAGAAGCTTCTCTCCATCCTGTCCCCTTTTCCATACTGGACATACTCCTTCAATCATTGTAACATAAAAAAATACTTTTGAAAATTGTTCCCGGGTAAGGAGTTACGGATGAAGAGCAGGAAATTGAATATCTGGATTACAGGTTTCACATCTTTTTTCACTGATGTAAGTTCCGAAATGGTTTACCCGATTATATCCCTCTATGTAAAAGCCCTCGGAGGCGGTCCGGGTATCCTGGGAATTATAGAGGGAGTGGCGGAGTCATCGGCGTCTCTCCTTAAGGTTTTCTCTGGAGCCCTTGCTGACAGGGTTGGAAAGAGGAAACCTGTTGCAATAGGTGGTTATACCCTCTCCTTTCTGGGCAAGTTGCTCTTTTATCTCGCACACAGCTGGAGCATGATTTTTGCCGGAAGGGTTACAGATAGATTTGGTAAGGGCATAAGAGGGGCACCCAGAGATGCGATGATAGCAGAATCAATCGGGGAGGAGGAGAGAGGCAGAGCCTTTGGCATTCACCGGAGTCTGGATACTGCCGGAGCGGTGCTGGGGTCTCTCTCTGCGTATTTCATAGTTACCTATCTGACCGGGGAGAAGGTTGGTGAGATAGCACTTTTCAGGAAGCTGATTTTTATAAGTTTGATACCGGCCCTTTTGAGCGTGTTGATCCTTTTCTTTTCCATTGAAACCGGGAGGGGAAGAATTAAAAGAAGAATAAACCTTGCCTCATTCAGGGAACTTCCTCTGAAGTTAAAGTTGTATTTCCTCTTTCTATTCATTTTCACCATGGGTAATTCTTCAAATCAGTTTATCTTTCTCAGAGCATCGGAGAAAGATATAGGTCTTGGAGTGGGTGAAATAATTCTGCTCTATGTTGTATACAATATTGTTGAAGCAGTTGTTTCATATCCTGCCGGTTATTTGTCTGATAAGATAAACAGGAAGTATGTAATCTCCGCTGGATTTTTCATTTATGGATTAGTTTACCTGATGATCGCCCTTTTTCCGAAGCTGATCTGGATTTCAATGGCAATCTATGGAGTTTACAAAGGTGCCACCGAGGGTGTTACAAGGGCCTTTGTGTCTGACCTCGCTCCAGAGGATAGAAGAGCTACCATTCTTGGTTTGCATTCTGCCATTGAAGGCATAGGCCTTCTTCCTGCCTCTTTACTTGCCGGGTTACTGTGGGATCTCCTCGGGCCTTCGGCACCCTTTCTCTTCGGAGGAATTGCCGGGATGGTTGCCTTTTTCGGGATCCTACTGGCTGTGTAAAATTTACAGGCTTAAGGATCAAATGGCACATTTGTTGCATAAATGCGAAAAAGATGGTTGAAAAGATCTTTGAGAAAAGGAACTGGTGGAAAAGAATTATTTTCCTTTTTCTGATTATCTCCTTTTTCTTCTTTAATGCCTGTGATCATTATTGTCCTATATATGAATCAGAAGAAACTCCAGGTCAAACAGCTTTTTTTGTGAGAAGAAAAGATGGAATCTACCTTGCAAAGGTTGAATATTTTGCAAGGAAAAATGTTATTGGAAGGGATAGATGCTCAAGTAAAGTAAGTTTTTACAGGGTAGGTGATTCAGGCTTAAATTTTTTTAAGGAGATTGAGTTTAAGGATGAATGTGTTATAGATAAATTTTACTTTTTTAACATAATTAGCCCCCTTTCCTATCCTTCAGATGAATTTGCTGTGACATTCTGGAAGGGGTGCAGGATTGACCAGCCTCTAACCTATTCTGTGATGTCCATGGATGGGACAATGTTTGTCGGTAAGAAAATGAATCCAGAGATGTCGCGAGGAATCTTTGAGGATAAGTATTTATTGAGATTTGGTGACGAATTGTTTTATTTTCCCTGTAGCAGGTACATATGGGACTGGGATGATATCTCTTTCTGTGAAGAAAATGAAGAATGGAAAGTGAGGGCTGTATCTGACGGGGTGAGTGTGGACTGTGGATTTCCAGAGCAATTTGTCAGAGCTGGTATGTACATGGATCCACTTACAGACGTACCCTATTATTTTGCATATTCATCTGATAAGGTAAAGGTTTACAGACTGTCAATAACCAGTACGGAGGCGAATAAATTTAAATGTAATTTCTCTCTCCTTGGAAGTTTTGATGGAAAATATAGAAAGGTGTTTTTTTCGTATCCGTTTTTTGCCGGTGAGCTTACTGCGACATCTTTGTCAGTCTCTGTGGTGCTTGTGAATGTTAAGACGGATAAAGGTATTTTTTACAATTTTGAAGTCACATCAGGAAATCAAAATATGAAGGATCACATGAAATTAACATTATCTGGTCTTTTTCCTATGAAGGAAGGGGTGCTTTTAACTTTCTCGAGGGAATATGTGGGTGAGAATTTTGTTGAGCCTGACTTCTTTGCAAGTACCTGGTATTTTGAAAACTTTGAGAGTGATTCTGCAAACAGGCGGATTAAATTGAAACTCCCCCTAGGCTGGTTGTCTCTCGAAAGAAATTTTGGTGGAATAACCGAGTATGGTGATTCTCTTTACGCAATTGGAGGAATTTCCACAGCTATTAATCTGGATGATATCCAGTGGTTTTATTACCATATGGGAGGGTGTAAAAGTGCATTTACTTACACTTACAGATTGTACAGGGGGAACTACGATTCCGTAAATAAGGTGTTTATCTGGAGAAAAATAGGATCTTTGAAGTTTGGATGCAAGCTGGACTGGTGACATCCTTTGCAGGACTCTGATTCTGATATAATTGAGTAATCTATCCTCTTACTCCCCTTTTATTCAAAATTGAATCTTCTTTTACTCCCTTTTTCACCCATATGCTTCTCCATTTCATAGTCTGCTCCATTTGATATGCTTGTGTAGCCTCATTTTTATCTCCTCCATTCTTTCTTCTCTTTCCCTGGAAACTCAATCCTTCTTGCACCTAAAATCTCAAATAGGAGATTTTGGGTAACTATAATTTATTATTTTAAAAACCATACCCTGTATTCTGCCGTCTCCTACTGAGTGATGGCCGGTGAGAAGCTTATTTATAGGGGTAAAAAGGCAAATGGTGGATTAACCAGATTTCTATTTGAGAATTTCGGGCAAAGCGATAACTTGACTTTTTAGTAAATTTATGATTTAATTGGTATGTAATGTTCGGAAGGGTAAAACTCAAAAATTTATACATTTCTTTAATAGTTGTGACCTTTTTACTTGCCTCCTGTGGTCAGGGCAATGGGGTAAACAGCGGGATTGCAGGAAACACTTATCTTACTCCCCGCGAAGCACGACTTGCTTCTTCAATAATGATCCAGGATCTTTCACCATTGTTACCGGGTGGAGAAATTATGTTCATCATTCAGAGAGATCTTCTTGAAAGAGTAGATGAGTTCTGGCTTGAAGAACTTGGGGAAGGTGGTACATGGTACAGGATAAATGTGGATCAGGTTTCAGATAACCTTTTCAAGGGCAATCTTGATTATGATTCTTCAGCTACTGAACCACTTTCTGTTTATTACAGATTATGTATAAGGATCGGAAATCTTGTCAGCTGTAAGTATGGAAAGAAGTTCTTATTTACAACTGGGGAAAATAATGATTTTGAAACATCTTCTTCCCAGGAATTAGAAAAATTGCACTTTGCTCCTCAGATAGAAGGAAGCTTCAATTTAAAAGAGGGTAAGACAGGTTATTTTATTTTTACCAGACATTTTCAGGAATTACATCTTATCCACACACTGAGTCCGGGGAAATGGTATTTTCATTATGGTAATAATCTGCTTAACCTGATTCCAAATACAGGTGATTACATTTATCAGATGCTTGCGGATCTGGATTATGATGTTGATCCATTGCATGGAACAGCTTATGGATTACTTATGCTGAAATGGAGGCCAGGCTCAGGTAGATGGTTGCGTGGAAGCAGAGGTGAGAGAATAATATTCAATTTTCATGAAAAACTGATTAGAGGAAATATAAATTTTGAGAATGCACCTTTTAGTAATCTGGGAAGAAGCTGGAACTTTCCAAGGTATGCATACAACAATGTGGTGTATCTGTGGGATAAAGATCACAGAAAGTGGAGTGTTGCCTGGTACAGTCTTGCAGAGTCAGATGGGAAATTGAAGTATGTTTACAGGATTAAAAAGCTACCTTCAAAAGCGAGTATGATCCATTTTCTGGTGAAGGTTTTTTATACAGGCACACCTTATCATTTCACAGGAACTTTAGAAGGTGTAGGGGGAGAAAAATGTTCAGGAATTTCTGAAGATCTCTCTTTAATTGGGTTTGGCATCATTGGAATAAACGGATCAGGTAACGATTCATACAAGTGCACTGCAAGGGGAAAAATTCTAAAGATAATCCGGGAACCCAGAGTTATAAAAAGAACCATTTCTACTGGTCTCACTCCTCCTGATGGCAAAAGGTGCAGCCAGGAATACACAGTCCCGGGGGAAGCTATAGTTGATTTTTACTTTCCGGGAGAGATAACCGAGGATATTAAATGGGAAAACTATATTATTCTGGATATTGAAAGTAAAGGAGCAGACAAGAGTGGAAGCGGGTGCAGGTGGATAGATAGAGAAGATTCAGGCTATGTTAATATTAACGGGAAAACGCGATGGTACAATGAAATCTGGTACAAAGGGGAGATGGAAACCTACACAATGTTTGAAGCCGCAAAACCAGAAGATGTTATTGTCACACCTAAGAAATTGAAATTGTCGATAAAAGTACATGGATTTGGCAGCTTTCCCCCAAAGAGGGGGCCAGTATGGGAATTATATCCCTGGTGGTATGATAAAGCTCCCAATGGTTTTAAAAATGGGGCAGGTTATCATCTTCAGGATATGATGGTACCTTTCAGTGTAAGTGTAACAGATGAGATTACGGGAGCAGGAGATGGCGCTCTGAATGGTAAAAGGGTGGAAATAACCTACACTCCTGTAGAGTGTTCGGGTAATACATTGCAGGAGGAAGCACTGTGCAACGGGGGTCATTTCCACGCGCTCAATATGGGAAGTGATGACGAGACTTCGGGTTATTTTGGTGGCATAGTAATAGCGGATGGTGATAATTTATATTTTAATTATCTTAAAAAAGAATACTATGGTGGTAACAGGCTCAGTTACAGAATACCTTTGCAAAATACAGGGGTAAAATTTTACAGAAAGCTTATCTGCAGGTTAAACTATAAGGGTGAATGCTGTGTAGAGATGCCTTCTGGTGAAAAGAGATGCGAGTTCACTTACATAACCGGGCCTGTAGCGAGGAGGTATATTCTGAAGGCAGAATTGATTGATGATCCTCCATACGGTGAGAAGAAGGAGAAATTTATGGATAGTAAAATATTGGAGGTGAAAGTGCCTGACCTTGTAGAATTGAGTAAGCTGGACCTGTATGACAGCGAAAACCACCGATGTTATGGGGTGAGGACAGGGAAGACAGAAGTTCATCCTGTGAATTATTTTATAAATTCTCAGGTTAAACCCCTTGCATTGCTTTTGATAAAGACTCTTTCTTACAGTGTAAATTTTCCTGGAGCGTTGAAGATAAATGATATATCATTACCCATGGGAGGACGGTTTGACATAGATGGGGATCTGGAGGTTGACAATC
>JALSQH010000113.1 GCA_026985515.1 bacterium | reverse complement strand
ACCGTAGCCTGCCTGATAACGGTTACTGTAAAATTTTTATCTGCAAGGGAAAGAACATCATACTCGGCCTGAAGATTGGCCTTTGCATAAGTAGTCAGGGGATTTAAAGGAGAAGTTTCATCAACAATATCATCCTGAAAGCCATAGACGCTGCAGGAAGAAGGAAGAATATATCTCTTAACACCCATACTTTTCGCAAGTGAAGCGATTCTGAATCTTCCAAGGTGATTAATTGACCATGTTTTGATCGGATCAAGTTCTCCTGCTGGGTCGTTGGAAAGGGCAGCTAAATCGATAACTGCATCCACATCTTTAAAAATTTCTTTTCCAATCCATCTTATATCACCTTCCACAATTTCAAGATCTTCATTTTCTTCGGGTAATCTGCCTTTTCCGAAGAAAAATCTGTCAACCACTTTCACCTTAAAACCATTTTCAAGCAATAATGGTACAAGAACCGTACCAATGTAACCTCCACCACCTGTCACAAGAACCTTCATTTTTCACTCCTTTCATATGTGAAGTTTATATCTGCATCCTTGAGGAGGGGAGCATTTTTATCTTTTTCAGAAAGAATGGGCTCTCTAATGGGCCAGATTATTCCAATATCAGGATCGTTCCATCGAATGTTCCTGTCATGTTCGGGGCTGTACTCTCCTCCAGAAACTTTATAGAGAAGTTCTGTGTCATCTTCAAGAATCGCCACTCCATGGGCAAATCCGGGTGGTATCCAAAGCATATACTTATTTTCATCAGAGAGAATTACACCAACCCATTTTCCAAAAGTTGGGGAACCCTTTCTTATGTCCACTGCCACATCAAATACCATCCCTCTTGCAACCCTTACTAGTTTTCCCTGTGCCATGGGTTCCTTCTGGTAATGTAATCCTCTTATAACACCCTTTTTTGACCTTGAATGATTGTCCTGGACCCATTCACCGGCAATCCCAAACTTTTCAAATTCACTTTTCTTACATGTTTCCATGAAAAAACCTCTATCGTCAGGAAAATATTGGGGTATAATCAGAACAACATCTGGTATATCAAGCCTTATAAACTCAAATGGCATGGAAACCTCCTCTTTTTATTTATTTTTCAGCAATTCCTCAAATAATTCAATATATCTCCTGGCGATCTTATCCCAGTTATATATTTCCCTGATTTTCCTTCTGTTATTCTCAATAAATTGCTCCTTTTTTTTCAGTAAATTATCTTCATTTTTTATAATTTCTGCAACATCGTCACTATTCTTAAAATAAACTGCATCCTCACCCACGACATTTCGGTTAAAGGGGTTATCGTGAGCAGCAATAAAAGCCCCAGACGCCATAGCTTCAAGAAGAGAAGGATTCGTACCTCCAACGGAATGACCATGAAAGTAAATTTTAGAAAACCATCTGAGAGAACTGAGCTTATTCTGGTCATAAATAGCTCCAACGAACCTTATATTTTCCACTTTTCCATATTTCTTTAAAAGATATTTTCCATGCCTTGTCCCTGGGTTACCAACCACAATAAAAGGGTTTTTACTACCAGACTTTAAATAACCTTCCAGGATCATATCAAGATTATTTTCCGGTTCAAATCTTGCGACCAGCATATAATACGAGAACTTCCTTAGATTGTAACTCCTGAGATATTGTCGATCAGGATTAGAAAAGATATCTGCTCCATGGGGGAATGTGGGAGGCGAAATACCAAATTTTTTCTCGTAATATTTTTTTATCCCTTCATTATCTGCAACAACCAGATCACTAAATTTCACAGCAAGGAGCTCAGAAACCTTTAACACCAACTTCAGTAACCCATTCCACTTTGCTCTTTTCCACTCAAGACCATCCATAAAAGTGATCAGCTTACCACTGAGAAGCGGTTTAAGAAAATAGAAAAGACTGTTGGGGGAATAACCAAGCTCCAGAACAATATCGTAATCTTTTCTTGTTGCATCCAGAAGGCAGAGAAAGTCATAAATAAAAGTCCCCCATATACCCAGTTTATCCTCCCTGGAAAAAATCCTTATTAACTTCACACCATACCATGTATCCCCTTTGAAAGGATGCTCAATGGGAACATATACAGAAACCTTATGACCCATCTCAACCCATTTTCTGGACAAATTCTCGGCGTTCTGTTCAAACCCACCGTAATTATTGGGAATTCCTCTCGTTCCAAGTATGGCTATTTTCATGAGAAACCCTTAATAAGTCCTTTAGCCTGAAATCAATTCCGAGTAGTTTTTTAATTTCGAAAATCAACCCGAATCTAAGTATATCTATGATCTTGCAAATAATGAGCAATCTGTACGGGAGAGAAAACTCCGAAAAATTTTTTATAAGTATTTTAAGAAATTCTTTCCAAACATGAGGAATCTGATCTTTTAAATTATTTCCGTGCAATCTATACTTTGCCACTTTCTGATCAACAAATCCTATTGCACCTCTTGCGGCCAGTCTCAAATAAAAATCCCAGTCTTCTACTTTTAATGTTTCGTCATAACCACCAACTATATCAACTGTGCTCTTTCTGAACATCAGCACAGGACCCGGAACAGACCAGTTACAAATGAATTCATATTTTATCCCTGAGTCACTGGCCAGCCTTTTCTTATTTGCAGAATACAACTCTGTCAAACCGCTTTCAAAAATTTTGCGACCACTTATGTCAATAACTTCACAATCTCCAAAAACAGCCAATTTGTCAGGATTACTCATAAGATAATCTACTCTTGCTTTTATCCCACCCTTTACCAGCATATCATCACTTGCCAAAACCGCTATATATTCCCCCTCCGCTCTGTTAATCAATTCATTGAGAGTGGCTGACAATCCTCTATTTTCTCTGGAAAAATATTTAATGTGCTTCTTTTTAATCTTTTTTTCCTTTAACCAGCTTTTAACAACCTCATCGCTTCTATCAGTTGACCCATCGTTAATAATCACGATTTCCATATTTGGATAATCTTCCCCAAGCACACTTTCAAGAGCATCGATTATAAATTTTTCATGATTGTAGAGAGGTATAACTACCGAAACAAGAGGAAACCTATTTTGTTTGTTATCAGATTTTGTCATTTCCCTCTATCTGAAATTATTTACAAAACTTATAACTCTATCTATTTTCTCACTCTTCATTGCAGGATAAAGAGGCAGGCTGAGGACTTCTCTATGAATTTTTTCTGTTACGGGAAAAGTTAAATGGTTCCATTCACTGTATGCCTCCTGCTTATGCGGAGGTACAGGATAATGAATGAGTGTACCTATGCCATTAGCTTGCAAATATTTCTGAAGTTCGTCTCTTCTCTCGGTCCTAATT
>JALSQH010000112.1 GCA_026985515.1 bacterium | reverse complement strand
CTGCAAGAGTGGTGATTAAAGGAGTACTGGCTGTAGCAGGATCTTTTTTCAATTTTGTAAAAATAAAAGGGAGAATTACACCTATTAAACTACCCACTATAACATTTATAAACATTGAAATTACGACGACTTCTGCAATTTGCAAATTTTTCCCTCTTATGAAGCCCATAAAAGAAATACCTATCCCCATAACTAAGCCAAGTGCTGCTGATATTGCCAGTTCCCTAATGACAACTTTCAACCAGTCACTGACCTTAACGGTTCCCAGTGCAAGGGCTCTAATAACGAGAGTTGCTGCTTGAGAACCTGCATTACCTGCTGTATCAACAAGGACAGGAAGAAAAGTTACAAGAACTACATACTTTGCAATAGTAGCTTCAAAACTCTGTATTATTCCTCCAGTTATAAAATCCATAAGTAACAAAGCTAGAAGCCAGGTAATTCTTGCTCTGAAAATAGAGAAAAGAGGAACATCTTTTATTTGTGTAATGAAATCCACTCCAACAGCCTTTGCTTCAACTGCTGAGAATTTTGCAAAGTCTTCCGTTTGTTCTTCCCTAAGGGCATCAATAATATCATCCACAGTAACGATACCCAAAAGATGTCCTTCTTCATCTACAACAGGGAGAGCGATTAGATTGTATTTTTCAAAGAGTTTTATTGCCTCTTCCTGATCTGTGTTGGCATACAAATATATTACTTGATTATCCATTAGTTCCCTTATTTCCTGATGAGGTTCAGCCAGAATTAGCTTCCTGATAGGTAAGTCATCAAGCAGTTTCCAGTGTTCATCTACTACATAAATGACGTTTATCGTTTCAGCATCTTTACCATATTCCCTGATGTGCTGAATAGCCTTTCCTACATCCCATTCTGGTTTAACAGCAACAAAATCCGGGGTCATCAGTCTTCCCACGCTTTCTGGTGGATACCCGAGCAACATGAGAGCTTCTTTTCGCTCTGAAGGGGGAAGTAACTTTAGAAGTTTTCTTGTGATATAATCAGGCAAGTCTTCAAAGAGTTCCGTTCTGTCATCAGGATCCATTTCAAGAATAATTTTTTTGATTGTTTCGTCAGAAAGCGTCAAGAGAATTTCTTCCTGAGTTTTAGGATTTAACTCAGAAAATACTTCTGATTGTAGATTCTTTGGAAGCATTCTTATAATGATGGCAGACTCTTTTACATCAAGAGATTCGAGTAAGTCAGCAATATCAGAAGGATACCATGTTGAGAGAACTTCTTTGAGGGTTTTCCATTGTGCTTTTTCAATTAGCTCTTTTATATCCGGGTAAAGAAGTGCAACCGTGGGATTAGTTGGAAAACCTTTTTCATTTTTGGGCATTTAAACCTTCTTGAGAAATTGATTTAATTATATACTCATGCTTTAAAACTTCAAGAAAAATTCCCTATTACACATCCTACCCGATGGAAAAAAATCAATTTTTATGCTAATGTATATTCAAAGGGAAATTCCGATGAAAGTTGGTCTGCTTGGGAAAGAGGATTCTTCAAGAACTTTCCAGATCGCAGAGAGGATCATAAAAGAATACTCTGACGGTAATGTTGAGTGGGTGGTTCAGAAGCAGATTGCAGAGCATATTGAAGGAGTTGAAGGTGTAAACAAGCTTGATATACCTGATCTTGCTGATATTGTGGTGGTTCTCGGGGGGGATGGCACATTCCTTGGCGCTGCAAGACTGATAGGCAACAGAGGAACCCCGATGGTGGGTATAAATCTGGGAAGCCTCGGTTTTCTCACTGAAATTCAGGAGGATGAAATTGATAAATATCTTCCAAGAATTTTAAAGGGTGATTTCGTGGTTGAAGAGAGAATGAAACTCACGGTACACCTCCACAGGCATGAGGAGAGAATAGCAGCCTATGATGTCCTCAACGACGCAGTTATCAATAAGGGAGCCCTGGGCAAAATAATTCAACTTGAAACCTATGTGAATGGTGAAATCCTGACAACATTCAGGGCTGATGGGTTAATAGTCGCTACTCCCACGGGAAGCACCGCCTACAATCTTGCAGCAGGCGGACCCATTGTAACCCCTGAATTTGAGGCAATTCTCATAACTCCCATATGCCCATTTACCCTCACCAATCGACCCCTGGTAATTCCCGACAATTATGAAGTAAAAGTTTTCATCAAATCTCAGAAGGGTGATGTCTTTCTCTCCCTTGATGGTCAGGTGGGTCTTTCCCTGATGGAGGGGGACAGAATTGAAGTGAGAAAGTCAAAACATCCCCTGAAACTGATAAAAATCCCGGAAAAATCCTACTTTAAGATCCTCAGAAGCAAATTGAAGTGGGGTTGATATGCTGAGGTACCTCAGAATCCGGGATCTTGCCATAATTGAGGAAACCGAGGTGGAATGGGGAGAGGGTTTTAATGTCATCACTGGAGAGACGGGAGCAGGGAAATCAATAATAGTTACCGCCGTTTCACTCATAAGGGGTGAAAAGGCGAGCCAGGATTTCATAAGATCAGGTAGAAAGAGAGCCATAATTGAGGCGGTTTTTTCAAATGACAGGAAAGAGGTTTCACAGATCCTCACTGAAAAGGGAATTGAGGATGGAGAGGAAATAATTCTGAGAAGAATCATTGAAGCGGGCAGGAGCAAAAATTTTATAAATGATACTTCAGTTACCCTTTCCACCCTCCAGGAGATTGCTCCCTATCTCATAGGAATTGAGGGCCAGCACTCCCAGCAGCTTCTCCTGCAACCCAGGTTTTATCTGATCATACTTGATCATTTTGCTGGTCTTGAAGAGGATGTAAAGGAATTTTCACAGTTGTACAACAGATGGAAAAAACTTCGGGAGGAAATAGAGGAGATTCAGGAAAAAGAAAGGGAGAGGAAAAAGAGGATTGATTTTCTCCAGTATCAGATAGAGGAGATTGAAAAAATCTCGCCGCGAAAGGGTGAAGATGAAGAGCTTGAGAGAGAGAAGAAGATTCTAAGTGAAGGAGAGAATCTGAAAAGAGAGATAGAGGAGTTAATAGATTATCTGTACACATCAGATGCTTCTGTGATAAGCAGTCTGAAAAACTTTGTGAGAAAAAGCGAGAGATTCACGCAATTTGGTGAAAAGTGGGAGAAACTCCACTCCCTTCTTTCTGAGGCACTTTATCAACTGGAGGAGGCTGTATTTCTGGGAGAGGGCCTGAGTGGTGAAATTGAAACTGACCCTCTCAAACTTGAGCAGATAACAGAACGACTTCTTGAACTTGGTGAATTGAAGCGAAAATATGGACCAACCATTGAGGATGTGTTGAGGGAACTGGAGAAACTGAAAAAAGAGAAGGAGGAGCTTGAAAAGATTGAATTTACGCTGGCTGAGAAAGAGGAGGAGCTGAAAAAGATTCAGAGGGAAATGGAGCAAAGAGCGGAGAAGCTCTCTTCAGAAAGGAAGAGAGCGGCAAAAGAACTGGAGAAGAAGGTTGAAAAAGAACTTTCATATCTGGCAATGGAGAGGGCAAAATTTTTAGTGGAGGTTGAGAGGGGCGAAATGGGACCCTCTGGAAGGGACAGAGTCACCATTAAAATTTCTCCCAATCCCGGTGAACCTCTCAAACCTCTTCAAAAAGTAGCATCAGGTGGTGAATTATCGAGGATCATGCTTGCCCTGAGAGTTGCTCTCGGAGAAAAGAATCCGCCTTCAACAATCATATTTGACGAGATAGATGCGGGAATTGGAGGAAAAACTGCAGAATCTGTTGGAAGAAAATTGAATGAACTGTCAGAGAGGAGTCAGTTGATAGTCATAACCCATCTGCCCCAGATAGCACTTTTTGCCACTCACCATTTTGTGGTGGAAAAGGTTGTTGAAGGTGGACGCACCATCTCGCGCATAAGAAGGGTGGAAGGGGAGGATAGGGTGAAGGAAATTGCCAGGATGATCGGGAAAATTGATGGGAAAACACTTGAATATGCAAGGGAGCTGCTGAGAAGTGCAGAGAATCAGAAAAGCGAAAATGTCTGATGCGAGGGTTATACACTCTTTAATAGACTACTACGCAAAAAAGAGAGAGATGCTTCCCCGTCCTCTTCAGGAAATTTACGAATATCTGAGAGACTTCTGGGTCTACGAAGCAGATGGGAAAGTAGTGGGGGTATGCGCCCTTCACTTCGCATGGGAGAATCTCGCTGAGATAAGATCCCTTGCCGTTGATCCAGATTACAGACAAAAGAGGATAGGCTCTGATCTTGCAAAAAAATGTATTGAAGAGGCAAAAGAGTTTGAAATAGAAAAAATTTTTGCTTTAACATATCATTCAGATTTCTTTATAAAACTTGGATTTACACAGGTTGACAAGAAGGAACTCCCACACAAAGTGTGGGGTGATTGCCTTAAATGCCCTCTTTTCCCCGATTGTAACGAAGAGGCGGTTATGTTAAAATTCAGGAGAGAATTATGAAGGAACTGATCAGCTGTTTTCTGAATTCAATACCCTCCGGAATGGAGGGGGAGATCTATGTGGTTCACCGGAGAGAAAAATACGCAGAGGCGGGTAGTGGCAGGATTGAAAAATCTCAGGAGGCAGAAACTATTGAAACTGCCATAAGATTGAAATCTGACAGTCGAGTTTCCTTCGGTTTTGTGACTGACCCCTCAAGGGAAAAGATAGAAAAATTGATAAAAACTACTGTTGAAAAGATTGAATATCAGAAAGAGAGACCCCATTTCTCTTTCCCTGATCCTGAAAATCCCGGTGAAGTTACGGGTATCTGTGATCCATCCTTTGAAAAAGTTGAGCTGGCAGAGTTAGAGGCACTGGCACTTGAAATGGAATCTTCGGCAAGGAAGGATAGCAGAATCGTTGCCACAAGAAATGTTAAAGTTGAAGCGGAGTATGAAAGGATCTGGATAGCCAACAGCAGAGGGGTTGATTATTCCTCTGATAGAACACTTTTCAGTAATGAGTTAATGGTGGTGGCAGAGGAGGGTGGAGAAACGGGGGATAGCTGGGATTTTTCCATCTCGCATCTATTTTCCGGGCTTGAGAACATTGCGGAGAGAACAGCAGAAAAGGCATTGAAAAGTATAGGTGGAAAACCTCCTGAGACCGGCAGGTACACACTGATTGTTGAAAACAGAATGGCTTCCTTCCTCCTTTCATCCATTTTTCAGGGATTCACCGGGGAAAGTGTTTATAAGGGGCGTTCACCTCTTGTAAATAAAGTGGGGAAGAAGATCTTTTCCGAAAAATTAAACATAACAGTTAATGGCAGACTGCCACAGTCACCTCTTGCCTTTCCCTTTGATGGAGAAGGAGTTGTTACAGACAGGGTGGAGATTGTGAAAAATGGTGTTCTGCTGAATCTCATCCTTGATATGGAATACGCGAGGATTTTCAAAGATAGGCCCACAGGAAGTGTGGTGAGAAGCGATCTCAAGAATCCCCCTTCAACTGGTGAGATGAATTTCTTTATTGAACCCTCAAATATTTCCCCTGAGGATCTGGCAGGTGGAGTTGAGAAAGGATTGTTTATAACGGAACTGATGGGTCTTCACACAATTGATCCCATAACCTGGCAGTTTTCCCTTGGAGCCAGGGGTTTTTTAATTGAAAAAGGAAAAGTCACTTCTCCGGTACAGCAATTTACAGTGTCGGGGACTCTTTCGGAACTTTTCAGAAGAATTGAAGTTGCCTCTGACCTCAAATTCACAGGAGGAACAGGGGCACCGTCCATTCTCTTTGAAGGCGTGAGTGTAGGTGGTAAGTAGATTGAGACTCATATGTTCTGGTACAACCCATACGGGACTGGTAAGAAGGAAAAATGAGGATTGTCTCCACATAGATCCTCTCCACAGATTTTTTATCGTCGCTGATGGTGTGGGTGGAAGAAAGGGGGGAGAAATTGCAAGTAGATCAGCATGCAGATTTCTCTCCATGCATCTCCCCGTTCTCTGGAATGCGATAAGAAACAGAAACATAAGAGGGAGAAAGGTTGAGAAAAAGTTATCTGACCTTCTTCAGGAGACTTCAGATTATGTCAGGGATGTGGGAGAACTTGAATCACAGGGAGGGATAGGCACCACCCTCACTGCCCTTCTGGTCTATGGAAATACCGGGTGGGTAATGCACATCGGAGATTCAAGATGTTACATCCACAGAAATAGAATGGGGTGGAGACAGATCACCCACGATGATTCTCTTGTTCAATCCCTCATCGAGTCCGGAATTCTCTCTGGTGAGGAGAAGAGAAGATTCATTTACAGAAATGTCATCACCCAGGCACTTGGATTGACGGAGGATCTCGAACCTCACATATATATGCTGAACCTCAAGAAGGGAGATTTTCTGCTCCTCAGTTCAGATGGTTTTCATGGATTTGTGGAAGAGGAAAAATGGCAGTATCTTCCTGTTAATTTCCTTACAAGAAGAAAGGTGAGGGAGTATGTTGAAACCCTTTTAAATCTATCCCTTGAATCGGGGGGTAAGGACAACATAACAATACTGGGGATAAAAGTATTATGAGTATCGCCTTCCATATCACCCATGAAGCAATAAGAAAAGTTGGGGGAATAGGTGCAGTTCTTCATGGCCTGATAACCACAGATGCCTACAGGAACAGATTCTCAAGGACTATACTTGTGGGTCCCCTTTTTGAATTTTCTGGAGAAAAAGAAGAAATAATAGGAAAGGAAGCAAAAATCCTCTATTCTTCCCTCCATAATATGCGGGAAAGGTATGCAGATGAATTTGGGAGAATGGAAAGGGAGTACAACTGCAGAATCATTTATGGAAGGAAGAAGATAACTGATGAGTTCAATCCTGCAAATTCCACCGAGGTGGAGATTGTTGCTGTATGGGTATGGGAGATGAAAAGGGAAAAGATTGATTTCTTTAAGTATCTACTCTGGAGACACTTTGCAATAGATTCCATGAAATTTGAACAGATACATGACTATGAACAGTACATCAGGCTTGGTACAGTATATGGGGAAATTGTTGAGATCCTTGCAGAGAATGAAGATGCATACCATTTCGGACATGAATATATGGGGGTCCCCTCTCTTCTCAAGATTGAAATTGAGAGGAGGGAAGGAAGGAGAAAGAGAGACATAACAATCTTTTATGCACACGAGGTTGCCCCTGCAAGAAACATTGTGGAAACTATTTCGGGGCATGACATCTCCTTCTATAACATCCTCCGTTTTGACCTTAATTCCAGTAAGAAAATGGCTGAAAGATTCCCCTCATACACAGAGAACTATCGAGCGGAACTGATAAGAAAACATGAGGCTTTTGACAGGATATTTGCAGTTGGAGATTATGTGGTGGAGGAGTACAGATATCTGGCACCTGAGGTTAAACAGGAGAAGATTTTCATTGTGTACAATGGTACGCCTTTAAAGAAGGTCACGGTAGAGGGAAAGAGGGAGAGTAAGAGGAGGCTGAAAAACTTCTGTAAAAAAGCCCTTAACTTTGAGCCGGATATCATTTTTACCCATGTGGCAAGATTGATAGTGAGCAAAGGAATATGGAGGGATCTCAGGGTACTCTACCATCTTGATGATCTCCTCTACCAGAGAGGACTCAAGGGATGCTACATTCTTCTTTCAAGTCTTATTGTTACGGGAAGACCCCCGGATGCTGTGAAGGAGATGAACAGATATGGCTGGCCCGTGGTTCACAGGAAGGGATGGCCTGATCTTGTGGATCTTGAGGAGATAACCTTTGACTCTATCCACAACTTTAACCTCAACTCTCTTGCGATAAAAGGAATATTTATCAATCAGTATGGATTTTCCAGAGAGAGCATTGGGCCTCTTCTTGATGAGGATACAGAATTCACCGATATTCGTCTTGGAAGTGATGTTGAGTTTGGTCAATCCATATATGAACCCTTTGGAATAGCTCCACTGGAGGTTGTCACTGCGGGAGGGTTGCCAGTCATCAGTACATCTTCTGGAGCCTTCCACTTTCTCAGAGAGAGATGCACAGGGAATTGCTTTTTCGCCTTTGACTACCTCGCTCTTCCACCAGAGGCAAAAGAGAGGTTCAGAACCCCTGAGGATCTGCTAAGAATGAGCATTCATGAAAGGGATCTAATAGAGGACAACATAGTGAGGAGAAACATACACATCCTCTTTTCCCTGATCCTTGAAAGAGCAGAGAGAGAGCCCATCCCTTCACTGGAACAGGTAGAACCCCTTGGTTGGGAGACAATTGCAGAAAGATTGACTGGTTTTCTGTAAGGGGGACAAGGTCAACTTACCTCAAAAAATTGCAACGAGGAATTCACCATTTCCTCAAGACTTAACCGGAAAAAATCCAAAATGAGCTAAAAGTGTATAAGAAGTTCACATAAATTGATTCTTATCCGCCGGCCAGTTAGTTTATTCTTCTTTTTCAGAAGGACATTATCCTTCTTACCTAGAATACGATACATTGCTTTCCACCCGCAGCTTACCTCACCAGCCCCAGCCATCTCAGTATTGCCTTTATCAAATCCAACAACCAATCCCAGAAACCTTGATGACCACCGCCTTCCTCTGATGAAGAAACCTTTCTTTTATGTTGAATCCCCATTTTAACCTTCTTCTGATGAGCCTTCCTTCTCACTCCTGCTCTCATCACTCTAAACACATCTCCTAAATCCTCTCCACTATCAAGATACCTTAACAAAAAATCAAGATCATAGTAAAACAATCCATACGCCTCACTCCTGAATACCCCTTCCTCATCACATGCCTCATGATAATCCTCACATCCATTGCTGGAAATAAAATTCATGGCATTTATTATCTCATTCTTTGCACCTTCTATATCTCCCTGTTCATAAAGGGAAATTGTGTTTTCCAGATAGGTGATAAATTCTCCACAGTAATCTTCACTTCCTCCCCCACCACCTCCTCCCATTCCCATAGGTCTGACTCCACCTGCCGGAGGAGAGTGATACCCTCCACCTCCGCTACACCTCACCCAGCCATACTCCTGAGCCCTGCTGAAATTCTCCTCCATCTTCCCTACAAACCCCGTAAAACTAAAATCCCTCGTGGGAGAGGTGGGTCCTATGGTGTAGGTCTTATATTCCTTTATATCATCTACCTTAAAAGGATCCAGGCCTGTTGTCTGATAAAATTCTTCTCTTTCTTCAATCGTTCCAAAAAGTTCGTCAACGAAAACATCACTATCAAATTTAATAATTCTTACTGCTGGAATACCATAAGTTATTACGGTAAACTCTAAATAATCACCTGGCATTAGCTCTATATTGCCATCCCGAAAATATGAACTCGTATAACTCTCTCCAAGAGGGTAACCCCAGTAGGTCCCATTTATAGTCAAATAACCATTGTAATCTACATCCCAGTCGGGCCTCCAACAGGCCCATCTTTCATATCCTAACCTTTGATTAATAGGATCGCATAATCTTTTTCCATGCCACACATCAGTTTCAAAAGTTACACTGAAGGGGAGCTTCATCTTTCCAAATACAATCTTCGGTTTTCCTCCCCCTTCTTCCCCCCTCCACCACGGTCCATGGTCAAGACCTGTAGAGGGAAGTGGATAAGCATTAGAGGGGAGAGTAAGATCAAGCCACAAAGATTCTACCACTCCTATTCCTCTATCCACCTCTGTGTTTTCATTTGTCACAAAGTAGGTGTAATAATATTTCCCATCTTCATAAGTTACTTTTGCCCTTACTCCAACATTCTCAAGTTGAAAAAAATACTCCTTACCAGACAGAAATGCAGGGAAAATAAAAATGAGAATCATATACAAAAACTTTTTCATTATTTACTCCTCCATGTTAAATTCTACATGAATTGAGCCTTCTGGAACATATTTACAATGTAAAGCACCCTTGCAAATCTTCTTTATTGCTTCTTTATATTTTCTCACAGGTATAGGTACTTCATATTCTCCAGGAGAGCACCTGCCCTGATGATAGTGGGAACTGCTTCCACTAACACATATAAATGGATTAATATCTATGCCCGTCCCTCTCCTGTGGGAAAGATGTCCCTGATATTTTGTGATAGTTGGTGACTCACCGCCACTTACAAACTTCAATATCCCTCCCATAGGAAGCGATATATCGTTAAGCATAATTCGGGGATGAATACCTTTAAGAGAATCGTCTCTGGCTAATTTGTTCCAATTAATATTCTCAAGCTTTTCAAAAAACTCCCCCACTCTATCAACTATCCTGCTGTTCGCATACTTAACATACTCTGCATCATGAAACATTTTATCCATATGATAGTAAAAACCAATAAAATCTGTCCCAAGTAAGTTATTACTTAACTTCACCAGATAGGGATATCTGACAATTATTCTTTTCCTCGCATATAAGGTCTTCTTTTCTCCCGAAGATGTGGTTACCTCAGTGGAAGCTATGAGTTTAAACATCCTTGAGAATGGACCAGAAATATAGCACAGGTGACATTCTCCTTTACCATCCGTCCTACACCTGAAATGACCTGTATGAAATTTATCAAGAAGAGAAGGTGCAAATCTCTTGATAAATCTAAGAGGATTATCAAAATGTTGATTACCTTCAAAAGCTATTTTACATTTCTGACTAATTACTCTTCTCAGTTCCTCACAGCTTCCATCATATATCCCGCCACCCCATCCCTCTCTGAGGGAGGGAAATTGGGGATGTTGGATCTCACCTCCTGCATGAAAACCATTGCAAATTCCTCCCGGACTTGTTCCAAAATTACAACTCCCTCCATCAGGCATGGTACAGATTTGTTTATCGGGGTCACCGGGATCATTATCCTCCGTATCACTGCACAGAGAATAATCAATATCTATTGTCCTACCCGAAGAGTCACGGGAATAAAGCTTCACAATAAGGGGTATTGTTATATTTTCTGCCACATTACCACAACTAACATCCATGTACATAAAACTTGGCCCTCTGTTATACCAGTAGGGAAAAGCCGTAATATCAGGTCCAAGCATGTGGGAAGATTCAGTGGTTTTGATGGCCAAATATGGATCGCTTAAAAGATATACCCCAATTAGATGAAGATACAATCCCTTTAATTCTTGCTTGAATCTATAAACAACATTCCAGCACCCTTTCTTTTCATTTGATACACTTAATACCCAATTGCTAAAGCCTTCTTTATTCAACTGAAATGAAATATATCTTTTCCTGAACAGTGTCTCCGTAATTCCCCCTGGAAAAGAAAAATCAACTATTCCTTCCTCTGCGCCTGAATAAAGACCTCTGTTTTCTTTCCTTGTTATCTTTATTATCCTTCCAGAAGAATTTGCAAAAACAGATTCAAAATCATCCCCCAGAAGCTGTAACTCAAAATTACCACCCGTAGGAGCCCATACACTATAAGCAAAAACAAAATGGACACTATTAACTTTATCCCAACCCACCTCCAAATCTTTATCAAACGCAATACCACCAAGACCAACTATATTTTCCCTGGACTCACCTGAGAGACTCCAGGAACCTTCACTTTTACCGTATATATTACCATGAGAGTCTTTTCCTATACAGATACCACCACCAATATAACTCTTTAGTAAATTATACTCATTATAAAACCATTCTATTCCTGACATCTGGATCCTTATTACCTTCTCTTGCGGAAGAATCATTATTTTATTAGAAGGGAATCCAATGCTCTTATTTTCATTCAAATCTCCACTATACCTGTGGCAAAATTCAAGATTGTATCCAGTCGAAAATCCTTTGTCATGCATATTATATTTTTCAAGTAAGCTATATTTTTCTAAATATATTTTTTTATATCAATGGTTGACGTATTTGTATATGAATAATGGTCGTTTCCCCTATAGGAAATTTTGTACAGTGGATTATCAAAATCGTGGCACCATAATCTTAAAAATTTAATGGTTCCAATAGAATAATTGCAAACACCAAAACCATTCCAATTATAATGACTTTTCTTTGTATGTTTTCTTAAAACTTTTACCAATTGGACTGGGATTTCCATAACACTTTCATCGCTTCCATTGGCTATAAATTTAATTAAGCCACTTAAATATAAAGAGCTTTCTGTAAAAGCACTCTCTTTAGTCTGTCCTTTAACAAAAGAGAATTCAGGCATATGATATTCTTTAACCAGGCCACAAGCTTCTTTTCCTGAAGAAAGCACAAAACATAACTTGTAATAACCATGTGAAAAAGGAATTGTTTCTGTTGAAATGTAATGCTGCACTCCTATGGTGGAACTATCAGTATCTATCATTCCACTTATCTTTCTCGTCAGATTATCTTTATCTTCTCCAATCAAAAGATAACTTCCTATTACCTCTTCTTTTCCAATTGTAACAAAACGATATTGTGGTACATACCATTCTGCCATTCCTCCCCTATAAAGAACCATCGTTGAAGATACAATACTTTCCCCCATGGCATTAATAAGTGTCTCCCTGGGATTTTCAGAAGTTATTTCACGGGCGTAACTTAACAATTCTGCACGAGAAGGTTCATTAGATTTATTATAACAGGAGGGTAAGACGAAGAAAAGAAAAAGGAAAAAACAACAAAGCTTTTCCTTCCCACTTTCTCCTCCCCTGAAATGGTTTCTTTTTACTTCCCTAATTTGCTATTTCTTGCATTATAGCATCAGACTAAAGAAAAAGCAACCCGACGCTTTGACTGGTAGTGTAAACTTTTATTCGCAAAAAAGTTGAGGTAGGATTTTTTAATGAATAAAACTTGGTAGGACGATGAAGGGAGTTTTAAATCTCAGAGGGACTCAAATTAATAAAAATTGGAGGCCAGAGGTAACTCCGGCCCCCAACACCACAAGTCCCCTCTTCACAGAGGAGACATTAGGCAAGGCATTTGAGTATCTTACCACTATCTATGATACTCTTTTTGAGGACATTTATCAAGATTTGACAGACCATGTTGTTGAGCATATCC
>JALSQH010000111.1 GCA_026985515.1 bacterium | reverse complement strand
TTGCCCTTCCCTCCTGAAAAAGGTTGTCCAGAAGTTTCTGAGAAAAAAAGAATTTCTTCCTGCTTACCCCTCTGACTTTATTCATGATGGCCCCCTCATATTTTACATTTATCCATTTGGCCCCCGTTAAATCAGCGTGGGTCAGGTCTGCTCCCCGAAGGTCAGTGTCAATAAGAATTGCAAATCTCAGTTTAGCATGGCGGAGATTGGCTCCTCTAAGGTTGGCACCCGTAAAATTTACATAACTCAGGTCGGAGTATCTGAATCTGGCACCTTCGAAATCACCGTGGCTGAGATCTATTCCAGAAAGGTCGAGGCCTTTTAAATCTACATCTTTAAAACTTTTACCTTCTTTGACAGCTTTTTCAACCTCTTCTTTTGTATATTTGATCATTCTGAACAGTCCTGTTGAGCAAAGTAAAAGTTATTTCAAAATAAATATAGCATAATTACTGCAAAAACTCAAAAAATAAAAAGAAGTTTTGGAATCAGGAATGATGCTTACCTGCCTGAGAGGTATCTGTCAATTCCCTTTACTGCTCTCAGACCATCTCCAATAGCAGAGATCGCATCCATTACTCTATTCACCGCGTCACCACCAGCAAATACGCCTTCAATAGGGGTCATTCCAGTTTCAGGATCAACTTTTATCTTTCCTCTTTCAACTATTTTTTCAGCAACATCGGGCGGGAGAAAACTGAATTCACCTTTCTGACCGATGGCAACAATTACTCTGTCAACATCATGGTAATATTCCTCTTCCTTAATGGGTACTGGCTTTGGCCTTTTTCCGGGACCCTGGTCAACCATCTTAGCTTTCCAGTAGACATATCTTATTTTCCTGTTTTCCAGAGGCTCAATTCTGGCAGGGATTGTCTGTGTTTCAAAAATTACCCCTTCAGCCTTTGCCTCTTCTATTTCTTCTTCATCGGCAGGCATATCAACAAGTCTTCTTCTGTATGAAACTATAACTTCAGCTCCCAATCTCCTTGATACTCTTGCGGCATCCATTGCTACATTTCCACCACCAACAACAACCACCTTTTCTCCAATTTCAACCTTCTTCCCGAGATTAACATCAATGAGCATTTTTAAGGCAGATATAACCTGCGGGTGATCATCACCAGGAACATCAAGATTCCATGCATCCATCAGACCAACACCGATGAATAGAGCGTCATACTCCTTCCTCAATTTTTCAAATTCCTCAGCTGTAACTCTGTGATTATAGATTATCTTTACACCCACAGATTCAATAAGTTTGATCTGCTTTTCAAGACTATCAATGGGGAATCTGTACTTCGGAATACCTGCCATGGTCATTCCACCAGCCTTTGGAAAGGCCTCAAAGATGGTTACTTCATATCCTTTCAGGGATAGATAGTATCCCACAGTCAGACCAGATGGACCTGCACCGATAACTGCAACCTTCTTTCCTTTTGGAGGTTCTTTTTCTGTTTTTACAACATCTCTGAGATCATCAAATTGTTCAGAAGCAAATCTCTTTAACCACCTGATTGCAACAGGTTCACCCTTATATCCGACAGTACATACAAATTCACACTGTCTCGTACAGACTTTGCCGCACATTTCGGGGAGAGGATTGGTATCATAAAAAATATTTACGGCTTCTTCATAGTCTCCCTTTGCTATTGCGGCAATGTAGTCAGGAATGTGCATTGTTGCAGGACAGGCTGAAACGCAGAGTCCACATCCAAGGCATCTTTCCGCTTCCTTTCTTGCTTCTTCCTCTGTGTATCCAAGAATTACTTCTGCCCATGGTTTGACTTCCACTCTTTCCACAGGATCGAGTTCCTTCATTGGGACTCGTTCAAGATCAATAAATGAGTAGCGTGGATCAGACTGGTAGCCCGGATTCTCAAGAAATTCGGGATGATCCTTTCCAGGTATGAACCTGAAATCTTCAGGATTGTCCCTTATCCATATATATTCTCTGCTCATCTGGAGAGAACCAGTAGGACACACATCAACGCAGAGGGCACACCAGCAACATCTACCATAATCTATCATGGGTCTGAGGCCGGAATCACCCTTTTTGGGCTCTATACCCTCTACCGGCACCATATCAATGGCCTCATTCTGACATATTGTCGCACAGGTACCGCATCCCACGCACTTCTCAAGATCATTGGTATGGAATCCCCTGTATCTCGGAGCCGCTTCCCTTTTTACAAAGGGAACAGTAATCGTGTGGGGTTTCTTAAATAACTGCTTCCACGCTGTTAAAGGGGTTAAAGCCCCTTTTATATCCATAACCATTGCCTCCTACCTCTCTATTTCAGGTGGACATGTTTGCAAACTCACCATAATTGGCGAAACATCTGCAATATTTGCACCCTTCAGGAGTTCCTGAAGAAGGGTAAAAGCGTGTGGTGTTGATACTCCCCTTACCTGTATTCTTCTTGGTTTTGTGGAGCCATCTGTCACAACATAGTATCCAAATTCTCCTCTTGTTGCCTCTGATTTCACATAAGTTTCACCTTTTGGTATCTTCCATTGAAAAACATTACCAAGGGGTCTCCACACCTCTCCCTCTGGCATTCTCTCGAGTATCTGCCTTATGAGTGAAATACTGAGTTCAATTTCTCTTCTCCTCACCTTCGCCCTGGAATATACGTCACAACCCTCTTCAGTGATGACTTCAAAATCAAGTTTATCATACACCTCATAAGGTGCATCTTTTCTAACATCATAGGGAAAACCACAGGCTCTTGCCACAGGTCCAGTTATTCCCCACTCCTCCACCCATTCTTTTTTTACAACACCAAGACCGATTATCCTCTTCTTAAATACCGCGTTTTCAAAAATTAATTCATCGTAATCTGCCAGTCTTTTTTCTAGATAATCCATCACCTTTAACGCCCTTTCTGCGAACCCCTCTGGCAGGTCTCTTCTCACACCGCCGGGAAGAATGTAAATATGGTAAATTCTTGCTCCTGTTATCTCTTCAAGAAGATCAATGACATAATCCCTGTCTCCAACTGCCCATTGTGCAGCGGTACCAAGTCCCATACAACCTGCCTGACCACCAATATATTGAAGAAGTGCAACAAGCCTTGATAATTCCAGAACAAGTGTTCTTATCCATTTTGCTCTCTCTGGTATCTCAATCCCTGCAAGTTCTTCAAGTCCTCTTGCAAAATTTTCTTCATTGGTATCGGGTTCAGGAACACAAATTCTGCAAACAAGAGGAAATGACTGAATGAAAATTCTTCTTTCCATTAATTTTTCAAAGGCCCGGTGGAGATAACCAACATGGGTTTTTGCCTCAACAATTGTGTCACCTTCAAGAAGAACCTCGACACTCATATTGCCGGTAATTCCA
>JALSQH010000110.1 GCA_026985515.1 bacterium | reverse complement strand
TTCAATTTTTTCACATAATTCACTAAAATGAAATTCCCATATTGTATACCGACCATTCACTGCAAAGGAAACTGGAACATTATATGTTCCCCATGGGAAATATGTGACATCTGTCACTCTGATAGATGCTGAGGTAGCAACATTAAAAAGATAACTTGTTGTATCCCTTACATTAACTCCAATCCAGTCACTTTGAGGCTTTAATCTATAAAAAATATACCAGTTTTTCCAAGAAGAAAGTGGTTCGTAAAGATTAAATTTCCCGACAAAGTCAAATTTCTTATACAGCACAGGTTCTGTTCCGGAGAGATCAAATAGCAGCTTTCTCTGATAGGCCACGCCATTACCATCTTCATCATATTTATATATACCTATTGGATCCATAAAAATAATTTTTCCGTTACTCAATCTCAGCAAAAATCCATTATCAAGTGCTTCAGGATGAGGTAACATACAGCAATGTTCATGATTACAACCTTCTCCTAAAATTAGAGATAAAACTATCATTAAAAATGAAAAAACTCTCAACTTTTGTAAGACTCTGAATTTTCTCATTCTTATCCCCTCATCTATGCTTTTTGTTGAGTGTCCTTCTTTTAACTAAAAATATCCACATATAAACAGCAAAGAAAATGGTCACTTCATCCTGACCTGGTGTTTCGCTACATCCACCACCTCCTCCACCACCCCCTCCTCCGGAAGGACATCCATGAACAGGAATAACTACAACATCATACCAGCCTGGCGGTGCAGCCCATATATCCAATCTATGCTCACCAAAACCAAGTGGATTTTCTTCATAATCCGCTTCGGCAGAATATATAATTTCTACATAATGCCTATCTGCACATAGACTGTCATTGGTACCGATAGAGGTTTTATAAACTCTTTTCACATGCCTGACACCATACGCCACCGCTGAATGACCCATTCCTTTCTTTAGCATCTTTGCAGTATAATAAGAATGGTGTACAGGTCTGTCTCTCAGTATTTCGTCCCTAATAAAATTGTATGGAGACTTCCACCAAAACTCTTTCCCTCCTGTTCTAAATTCCATACCATACTTTTGCGCAACACTTTTTATACCAGGTGCTATATTTTCATTTTCTGTTCCTCCATCATCCGTTGTCTTCATTGCTTTATGAAGATCAATTAAAAGATTCCTATTGTCAGGGAGACAGGAATTATAATTACTATTTCTCCAACCCCAATATCTAAAAATTAGAGCTGCCGATACAGGTGAACAACCAATCTTATAATCTCCCTTACTCAGACTTGAAGCATCAAATATAACCTGGTATAAAGAATCCCAAAGGTTTTCATCAAGTACCTTCCATTTTTTGAAACCTGTTACAGTATATCTATGGTCATATTTTATATAACACCCACCCAAGAACGACATCGTTCCAAATTTTGAATTTAATAATCTACTTTCTGTACCGAAACTCGCTGTTCCACTCACCGGTCTCAAAAACTCCTCCCACTCCAGATCCCTTTGATGCTGCCATTCCTCTGAAATAGTTACTGGTAAACTGGCATACCACTTTTCCAGGTCCATTTCAACTTCTTCAAAAAAAGCCTTATCAACCTTCCTGTAACCATCTCCAAGCTGATATATTCCAATATATTCCCCATCTGAAGCATCCATAAACTCTCCATAAAAGAAGTCAGGAGGCAAATAATAAAGTTTTAGTAAAACCGGTTGCTTATAACCCGACTGTTTCAGATTCTCAATAAAACCATATGCTATTACCTGTGGAGGTACCAGGCCTCCTCCAAGATCAACTCCAAGTTTTCTTGTAGTACCCAGTATCCTGTATGAAACATCCGTTATTTCACCTGCCATAATTTCATCCAGGCTACCTCTTCTGGATGCAAAAATAGCTATTCCCGCTCCAGCAAACATCGTAATTCCATCAGCATATTGCACACTCAGCAGTTGCTTATCTTCTTCATCTTCAAGTTGCTTGATCCTCTCTGCTATTCTTCTCATCACCATCTGACTGAACTTAACCTTCATCTTACCTTTATTATGCAAGTTGTGTGCCACGAAAAGCCCTCCGTATATCTCAACCTCTGCATTGAAACCTGTCATCATCTGACCTGTGTAAATACCGGTATTAAATCTCCCATATCCATCAACTCTCAACATACCCCTGACAAGCAACCCTGGCCACTCAATACTTTGAAGAATAAGAGTGCTCTCGCTATCAATAATTAACGCTCCATTCACACTCAGATCCCCAAGTAAATCCACCCATGCACCATTCATCTTTACCCCACTTTCAAAAACGGCACTTCCCCTTATATAACCCTGTCCCTCTATAATCCACTCATCTCCATCCCATCTGAATGTTACCCCTCCAGTAGTGAATTCACCATAACCAACAATCTCTCCATCCTGAGTCACCTCTCCCGAATCAGAAAATATATATGTCGCATCAGAAATCCTTCTGCCATAATTCCTCTCAAAAAGATTATCGGGACCTTTGATACATTTATGCTTCTCAATCACATCCTCAACATCCAGCTCCCCTTCCCTGTGAATTCTCCGACAGAACAGTTCTGCATTACTTCTGATAACACCGCAATTATGCAGATCCTTTCCGATGACTATATTGCTTCCTTCACCATCAAGGGTAATCTGACCCCTGTTTTGCAGCATATTACCAACCCAGATGGATGAAGGAACATTAAGTGTTACCTGAGTACCACAATATCCATATCCTCCATGGTGATTTCCATTATGATTTCCATGAGAAGGATGTGCTTCAAGAGGTAAATCACTGAGTAAAAGAAAAGAAATAATCAGGAAAAAGTATCCAAAGATGTGTTTCAGGTAAGTAGGTAGGTAGGTTGGTTGGTTGGTTAAGCTTCATTTTTACCCCCTGTTATCATTCATAAAAAGTATAGAACAAATTTTTAATTTCTGTCAAGTTTACCACTTATTCTGGTTAATACCTTATATCAATTCAGGGATAACTACCCCCTCACCACCGGAATCCCATCCCAGGAAGTTGTGTATCTTCTTGAGAGGTGTTTCTGGACTGATTTCCACCTGCTGGATAGAGATTCTCCTCCAAGTTTAATTGAGTCCCTCCCAAATTTTCCAGAAATTTCCTCTATTGCAGCCATCAAATTCTCCTTTCTCCTCACAACCTCTGCTGGTGTAAAAAGTTCATACTGATAATTCTCCTTCCTTATCAATCCAGATAGTACCACTCCAGCTTTTCTGTATTTCACTCCCTTCCTGTAAATCCTTTTTAACATATCCTCCACAGGGGCTATTAAATCTGGCAGGTAATCTGTGGGAGACTGAAGATTTTCAACAATGGCAGACCTGTAAATATCCTTCACATGCAGGCTGCTTGAAATAAATATTGTTACCTCCGAGGCAAGGTAACCCTCTTCCCTGAGTCTCTCAACTGACATTTTCATAAAAGTAATAATGGAAGACTTCAGACTCTCAAAATCCTCAACAGGTTCTCCAAAGGTCCTTGAAGTTATGAAAGATTTTCTTATGCTCCTCTCCGAAAGGGAAAACACTTTCTTTCCCTGCAGTTCCCTCCATGTTCTTACACCATTTATTTTCATGTACCTTTTCACCCACTGTTCAGGCAACTTAACAAAATCAGCGGCAGTTTTAACTCCCTTTAATTGCAAAAATTCTGAGTAACTTCTTCCAATCCCCCATATCTCCTCCACAGGCACCTTTTCAAGGTAAGGATTAAGATCTTCTCCCCTTCTTATGAAAACCACGCTCTTCGGAGAATCATGTTTTGCAATATATGTGGCAACCTTGGCAAGAGTTTTGGTGGGGGCTATGCCAACTGCCACAGGTATTCCTGTCCATCTATACACATACTCCTTTATACCTTCCCCATATTTTAAAAGGTCATCCACATCATTATTATCAAGCAGTAAGAAAGCTTCATCAATAGAATAAATCTCCACAAAGGGACTGAAAAAAGAAAGTGTTTCCATTACCCTCCTGGACATATCTCCATACAGGGTAAAATTTGCTGAAAGAGCAATAACCCTGCCTTCCTCTACCATTTTTTCAATTTCAAAGAAAGGCTGGCCCATTTTAATACCTGCAGCCTTTGCCTCCTGAGATCTGGAGATCACACAACCATCATTATTTGACAGAACAACCACAGCCTTTCCCCGGAGAGAAGGATTAAAGACCTGCTCACAGGAAACATAAAAATTGTTACAATCTACAAGGGCAAAATATTCGCTCATTTTTCATTTATGCCTGAGATTTCTGATAATATGGGTAACCACTCCCCAGATTTCAAAATTGCCACACAAAACAGGATCCTCAAGACCGGTGTCACTCAGCAGGTATATCTTCCTGCTCTTTATTTTAATTTCCCTCAAAATGAACTCATCTCCGCAAACAACCACCACAAGATCACCGCTAACAGGCGTCAGGGATCTGTCCACAACGAGAAGATCTCCATTCATCACATTCCGCAAATCAAAACCCTCCCCCTCATACCGAAAGAAAAAAGTAGCAGATGGGTTTTTTACAATATAGCTATTGAGATCAAGAGGCCTCTCAAGAAAATCATCAGCGGGAGAGGCAAACCCCGTTGCAATAAGACGGCCTTTTCCCTTTCCCCTTCTGTTAACCATTCTTTTTGAATCATTATACCACAATCACCTGAAAAAAGTAAGATTTACAGTTCAAAGAAGGTATAGTACCACATTCCTATTCCGTAAAATTCGAACTCACCAGATGAGAAAGAATTTAAAAATCCAATAGAAACAGAATGCTTCTGATCCTTATCAAAAGCAATGTAGATTCCTGGAACAATCCCCACATCAAATATGGAAACATCAAAATCGTATGAGGGATCAATTTCCACATAGAAACCAAGATAGTTATCAACATAGTAATCAAGTGCAGCAAAAGAATAAACGGATCCTTTACCTCCATGGGTTGGAATAGAGTATCCACCATTAAATTGAAACTGGATTTTCTCATTCAGAAATTTGTTGTAATGAAGTGCCACATCGCCACTTACACTTCCATCATGCACATTGATGTAAAGTGGTACGGCAAAGATTATGTCTGACCAGACTTCATATCTCGGCATAACAGTTATGATACCATACCCAAAAGAAGGAGCTATGGAAAGAGGCAGAACATCCACAAATATATCACCTTTTTCACTCCAACCATAATTTATAAAAAAATCACTGCTGATACTTTTGAAATCATCAGTAAAATACAGGAATGGTGTGATTCCCATTACATTCTTACCTGTAATTCCTCCCCATGGATTGAAAGCATAAGAAAACAAAACCTTTCCATTTAAAAGCAAAATAAGTAACAAAATTGAAAGCTTTTTCCTCATGACGCCCTCCTTTCCTTTATATCTTTTTATCTAATTTCGGGCTATCTTTGTGCCAATCCTTTCCACTAAACAACTGGTGAAACCTCCATATTAACACAAAATTTAAACAACCTGTCAGATATATGCCTAAAAAATGGTCATTTTACTGCATTTCTGAACTTGACACACCTTCAAGTTTTGTTAAAATTTATTCTGAATGCGGGCGTAATTCAGGGGTAGAATGCCAGCTTCCCAAGCTGGACGTCGGGGGTTCGAATCCCCTCGCCCGCTCCATTCTATCAGCAGAATGTGGGACAATAATTGCTGATTCGCAATTTCTTCCGTTATCTTATAATTGCCATTTTCCTTTTTGTAGCAGGTGAATATATTTTTCTAAACTACATACTGGCACCCTATTTATCTGAAAAAATCCCATCAGTTGCAGCAAAGGAAGGATTAAAAGTTTCAATCGGTAATATCTATTTTTATCCTGTTTACCCCGCAGTTGATCTATCAGACATTGTTTTGCGAAACAGTGAAAATTCGGAAATCCTTAATATTCACCATATTTCCGTCGTTTATTCCATACTTGCTTTGATGAGAAAAAAAATTGTTATTCATCATCTCATCATAAGAAAAGGCAAAATTCACCTTCCTATGGACGAGAATTATAACCTGATAGGTTTCCCTCATTTTAAAAAGAAATCCCCGGGCGGCAAAACTGTTTCACTTAAAATTGGAGATCTTCTGATTGAAAATCTCAGGTTTGAAATAAATGTTAAAAATGGTTTTTCCACTTCTCTGAATATAAAAGCTCTCACATTCAATCTTAGAAGAAAAAAGGGGAAGTTTTATGCAGGTGAAAGCTTTTTCAGTGAGGGTCCCCTGAAAATTGAGATTTTAAAAGGTTCTGCACTTCTTTCGAAGAAAGGACAAACTATCAGGACATCAGATGGCCTGTTCGTTCTGAAAAAACCTGAAGGCTTTTTAAATTATACATTGTCAATCAAAAATCTTGAATCCCCTGAAATCAGGATAAAATTCAAACTAAATTCTTCTTTAAGATTTTTAAACGAACAATTATTCCCCTATCCTTCGATAGATGGGAGAGCCGAGATAAGGGGAACAATTACTGCAGGTGGTACAAAACCTTTTTTGTTGAGAGGTGTCATAAGAAAAAGCACAGGTATCCTTGAAGGTGCAAAATTTACCATAACCAGTTCCAGATTCTCAATTACATCTTCAGGGCTGAAAATTGCCAGCTTAAATATATCATATGCCGGTGGCCAGTTAAAAGGCTTTTACTCTCTTAATTTTTCTACACTTTTTTCCACTACCAGAATGGAAGTCGCCGGTCTAAATTTTCACCTTCTACCATGGACAGAGAAGATACTGAAAGGGAAAGGGGATGGAAAAATTTCACTAACCGGAACATACTCTCCTCTTAAGCTCGCCTTTAAAATAAAAAATTTCCGTGGAACCATCTTCTATCTTAATAATGGAGCAAATACAGAAATCCCCGGTGAGGGAAGTTTTAATGCCGAGGGTGTAATTCTGGCTGACCACATAGAAATTTCTCAATTCATCTGGCAGGGTGAAGAGAAACTCTTACTTACAGATTTTTCTCTTAAATATGATGACCTGGCAAGTAGCGGAAATCTTAGTATGGAAAATCTTTCCCTTAAAAAGTTATCCTCTCTATTTTTAACCAGACTCTCCGGTAAATCGACTGGTAAAATCAGCTGGAAAATAAATCCGGGAGAGAGAGTAATCACTGGAAAAATTGGAATCCGCAACTTCAGATCACCCTTTCTCTCTGCAGACCTCTTAAATGGACCTTTTAATCTCAGGGATAATATCTTGAGATTAGCAGTGAGAGTGAGAAAGGGGAAGGGAGAAGCTTTTGCAGGTGGGTTCATCAACATCCTGTCCCCCAAAAAATTCAGTAACATACAGATATCTATGAAAAATTTTCCTGCAGAGGCCATCCAGATCAGCAGAAAATATAAAATTCTGGGTAAACTTGATGGAGAAATTAAGCTCTCTGGCTCATTTCCAGGACATACTCTGATGGGGAAACTATCCTTTAATGGAAAAATATGGGGCAATCACGCCTCACTTAATCTGAATCTTTCTGGAGAAAAGGGGAAATTCCTGGTAAATAATACTATTCTCAGAATGGGGAAGAACAAACTTACTCTAAGGGGACTGATTGGAGAGGATGGTTCAATTAACATGAAAGCTTTTGCGTATATAAGTAATCTCCCATACACACATGGTAATATGGTAAAAATCCATGAAGGTGAAATAACCCTTAAAATTGAGGGTGATATCACAAACCCTCAGATGATAACTCATGGAAGATTTTTTAAAATCTGTGTAAAAAACATATGCATCCATCAGCCTGATATTTACACTTCACTCACTGATATGAACCTTTTTGTTATATTCTTTAACAGATTCGTCAGTGTGGGTGGAGCGGTATATATATCCAAAAACAGATGGATAGCAGGGATTCATATCAAAAGAAAAGATTGGAGCAGAGATCTTGGAACAGAGGAATTTGTAAATCTCTTCTCAGGGATAAAAGGTCGTTTGAAAGGCACTCTTACACCTTTCAGTATTACAGGTGGTGAAACCCTATTGAAAGAAGTGGTTATCAGCAGAGAAAACTTCTCATTAAAAGGAAATATCCGTCTCGATGTCGCAGGTGAAAATATTATTATTGCCAGTGGAGAACTTAAGGGAACGGGGGGAGAATTATACATCGACTCCAGAATTAACCTGTTCAGACAAATTAATTTTGACATCTCAGGTTATCTTGACCTTTTTTATGCAGCTTCCATCTTCCCACAAATCAGTTCAGCAGGTGGATTTCTCGCCTTCGATCTGGGGATAAAAGGGCCATGGGGTGATGTTTCACCATCAGGAAAACTGGAATTCATAAATTCGAAACTAACCCTCTCAGACTTTCCCCAACCTGTACTTCTCAATGGTGATATTGATGTGACTGAGAACAGAATTATTTTGAGCGGAATAAAAGTATCCAGTGGAAATGGCACCGGGTTACTCAGAGGAGAAATACCTGTAAAGGATTTCAGGCCTGCTGGATACAATTTATTTTTCGATTTTCAGGATATGGAAATAACAGCCTTTGAAGGCATAGACATTACCGCTGGAGGTGAACTGAGCCTTACAGGTTCACCTGAAAACGCCTTACTTGGTGGAAATGTGGAGATAATCAGGGGTCTTGTAACAAGAAAGATCAATATTCAGGAAGAAATCTTAAGGAAAAAGAGAAATATCGCCCCATATGAAGAAAACGAATCCCTTCATCTCAATATAAAAACATTTTCGAAAGGAGGATTCCTCATAAGAAACAACCTGGCTGACATGGAAATAAAATTTGATCTGATTCTTCAGGGAACACCAGACAGAATGAAAATAGTGGGATCCGTGGATTTACTCAAAGGAAGTATAATTTTCAGAGAAAGAAAATTCTTCCTGGAAACAGGTATAATTAATTTCAAGGGCCTGTACCCTCCTGATCCTTTTGTAGACGCAAGATTCAACGCTGAAATTGAAGATCTGAAGGATAATTACACATATCGAATCTACTTAACTGCACAGGGACCTGTCAGCAATATAAGGGTTCTGCTGGAATCACAACCACCTCTATCGGAAACCGACATAATATCTCTGATTGTTTTCGGGGTAAAAACATCAGCTCTCATTACTCCTGCCACCGGAAAACAAACAGGAGTGGTTGAAACAGGAAATCTGATTTTCAGCCATCAGCTTGGAACACTGGAAGGGAAAATGGAAGAATTGATGGGATTTGATGTTATTTCAATTTCTCCCTCATTCTCCGATGTTTCAAAGCACTCAACATTTAAATTAAAACTAACCAAAAGGCTTTCCCCAAAACTTGGAGTAACATTTTCAACTTCTGACTATCAGGAGCTTGAAATAAATTACATCATAAGTCAAAATATACGTCTGGGAGTGGGCTGGGACAATAAACTTGGTTCATTTCCTGGAAATTTTTCTGTGTCACCACATTTTTACTATGAGTTTAACTGGTAGCCTGGCAGGTTTAATTTTATTTTTTTCACTTCACATAACTACAACCCGTGTCATTTTAACCACACAGCTCCCGGACACAGCGATAAAAAATGAAATTAAGGGACTGGAAGGCAAAACGTTATCACCTGACGATTTAAACAACTTTTTGAAACTTATGATACTCCGGCACAACCTATCCAACCTGATAATCGTAAAAAAAGGGAAAACATTTTTTTTCTATCCAGTGGCAAAATCCTACATAAAAAAAATTATCATTACAGGAAACTACAGGCTTTCCAGAGAACAGTTGCTCAAACTTTTACCCTTCTCAGAAGATGACGAATGGAAGGCATATTACCGGGACTATGCTATTGAACGCATCAAAAATTACGCAGCGTCTCTGGGGTTATTTGACTGTAAATCTTCAATTCTATTTGACCGGAGAAATGGAATAGTGAAAATTGAAATCGAAGAGGGACCTCCTTACTGGATCTACAATGTCCACCTTGACGAGGGAGATGATCGATACAAAAAATTACTCAGTCAGCTCACCGGAACAGAATACAGCAAAAAAAAGATAGATTCTTTCATTTCAAGACTCACAGAGCAGCTGATGGAAAAAGGATATTTAAATCCCAGAGTTGAAATCAGGGTCTGTGGAGTTGACAGATACATCAAAGCTGTTTCTCTCTGTGCAGTTGTTATTCCAGGTGAAAAAATAAAAATCAGATTCACCGGTAACAGGTACTTCACTTCAGAAGAACTATTTTTTACACTTGGCTTAAACAAAAAAAAGAGAATAACTTACGGGTACATTCAGGAATTAAAACACAGACTACAAAAAATGTACTACAAAAACTGTTTTCCCCTGGTACACATCGAAATAAAAACGGAAAAGAAGAAAAAACATATAAAAGTTTATAACTTCATTATTAGAGAGGGTCCCAGATTACCTGTAAGCGAAATTCATTTTACTGGTAACGAAAAAATACCTTCAGAAAAACTCTTATCTGTTATGTTTCAGAAGCCTTTTTCATTTCCTTTAAACCTTTTCTTCCACAGGTGTTATGACCCTGAAGAATTTAAAAAAGACATTGAGGCAGTCAAATCTTTTTACATACATAATGGCTTCCTGCAGGTAAAGATTGCAAGGGAACGTTTAATCTACGGAGGAAACAGGCTCAGAATTGTTGTTCCGGTACAGGAGGGAAAACAATTTATCCTTTACAATATCATGGTAACAGGTGCAAAATTTTATTCTTACGAAAAATTGAGAAAATTGTTAAAACTAAAAGAGGGAGAACCTGTTGACCCTTTTGCGATAGAGAAAGGGGTAAGTCAAATATCAAGTTTATATAAAAACTCAGGATTCAAAGATGTTTCGGTAAGATACTCTATTTCCACCACTGACCCGGCCCGTACAACTGTGACAATCTATATAAATGAAGGGAAAAGATACTTCTGGGATGAAATCTTTGTCTCGGGTAACAAAGAAGTTTCCACAAAATTTATAAGGGAAAAGATCAATATTAGAAAAGGAGAAGCTTTTTCACAGAGCAAGTATTTCTCCATTTATTCAAGATTGTACGAAACAGGGTACTTCAGGACAATAAGACTATCAACCCTTCCTCATGGGAATAAACTTGATTTGATCATAGATGTAAAGGAAAGACCGAGTAATACAATTGACATTTCCTTTGCTCTGGGTACAGAAGAGGGGATCAGTACAGATATACGATTTTCTACCTGGTATTTCCTTGGCGGTATAAGAAGAATCACTTTCTACAACAAAGCAGAATATGATTACAGCAACTTTCAAACTCTGATGCACCAGTGGACACCACCCTCATATGGTGTCATCTCATTCCTCTACAAAGAGCCAGTAAGTCCAAGATACAACCTGAGCACTCAGATTTTCTCAAGCCTTGAAATTAACAGCAAATATACCCGATACAGTTACACAGTCAACAAAAATGGCGCAGGCATCGTTAAAAAATTTTCCGGGAAAACTGAATTATCATTCACCTACGAACTCGACAATTACAACTTCTATCAGGTAAACGACATAAATTTTACGGGTCCGAGAAAATTTACTCTTGGTTACTTTGATCTGGTTTTTTTACGGGACAGGAGAAATGATATCTTCATGCCCACATCGGGTAATTACCAGTTACTATCACTGGATCTGGGTTTGAAAAATCTTTACTCAGACTTCGACTATTTCAGATACAGAGGAACATTTGCCTGGTTTCTCTCTTTAAGGAAGGTCACAGCAGAGATAGTGGTTAAAACCGGTGAAGTTTACTCTTCAAACAAAATTTACCTTCCAGATATACTAAAATTTTACATTGGTGGTGCATATACATTGAGAGGTTATGCGGAAGATTCAATCTCTGCTACATACAGTTCTGTAAGTGGTGCGAATCTTCATATGGGAGGAGTTAGCATGTTTGATTATCAGGTGGATATAGATTTCCCCCTATTTGATCACTTTGCTTTTGTTATCTTCAATGATGGAGGAAATGTATGGCCCAGTAACTTTACAGAGATGAAGAATTTTACTCTGAGATTTGGCGCGGGCTGGGGTTTAAAATATAAAACTCCACTTGGCCCCATTACATTTAATGTGGGCTATCCCCTTCCCAAAGAGAAGGGGATAGCCCCTTATCAACTCTACTTCCTCATAAAAACTTTTATTTAAACAGGCATTACACCATGTTTCTTCTTTGGCCTGAGCACCTGTTTATTTCTGGTAAATTCAAGAGCTTTGATAAGTATATCGCGTGTTTCTCTTGGATCTATCACATCGTCAATGTAACCCCATCCTGCAGATTTGTATGCATTGATGTACGGCTTAATTTGCTCAATGATCTGTTTTTTGACCTCTTCGGGCATATCAAATTTCCTGGACATGATGCCCACCATACCTTCTGCACCCATAACTGAAATTTCAGCACCTGGATAAGCAACAATCAGATCAGGTTCAAATGCCCTACCACACATCACGTAGTATCCTGCACCATAAGATTTACGAACAACCACTGAAAATTTCGGCACTGTTGCCTCTGAAACTGCGTAGAGCATCTTTGCACCATGACGAATAATACCCTCCCTTTCAACTTTGGATCCAACCATAAAACCAGGCACATCGTGAAGAAAAAGAAGAGGAATATTGAAGGCATCACAAAGCATGATAAATCTGGCAGCCTTATCTGACGCATTAACATCGAGAGCTCCACCTAAAAACATTGGATTATTGGCAACAATACCTATGGGATAACCCCCTATTCTGGCAAAACCAACAATAATATTCTTTGCCCATTTGGGCTTAATCTCAAAGAAATCCCCAAAATCCACAATATATTTTATTAATCTTTTCATATTAAATGCCTGTCTCGGATTCTCAGGTATCAGATCCAGAATTTTATCGCTCATATTATTGGGATCCTGATCTGGTGGATACTCCATCTTTGGTGGTAATTCTCCGTTATGCTGAGGGAAATAACTCAGATATTTCTTTATGACTTTTATCATTTCTTCATCATTTTCCACCTCAAGATCAGCACAACCACTGATCTCATTATGGATCTTTGAACCTCCCAGCTCTTCTTCTGTAATATCCTCATGAACAACAGCCCTCACAAGAGGCGGACCACCTAAAGCCATACTGCTTGTCCCTTTAACCATGGGAACAAAATCTGCAAGACCGGGAATATAAGCCGTACCTGCAGCTCCCGGACCCATCAT
>JALSQH010000109.1 GCA_026985515.1 bacterium | reverse complement strand
TTAAAATGAAAATCCCCCCTGGAACCAGATCTGGACAGAAATTCAGAATCAGGGGAAAGGGGGTAACTAATCCCAAAACGGGGGTAAGGGGAGATCAGTATGTGATCGTTGAAATTGTTCTGCCTGAAAAGATGGATAAGAAGATTAAAGAATTCATGGAAGAATGGAAAAATAACTCTCCATACAACCCCAGGAGTGAAGTATTCTCCAAAATCTGATTTCTGTATTGCAACTCCTGTGTCTGTGTACTGTCTAAACCTCTGGTGGAAAATTGAAAATACAGGTAAATTGAGTTACCATAATAAATGGAGGTGGTGTGAATGAGCTGGATTCTGACAAACTGGTTTAAGACTGGAATTCTTCTGGGAATATTGAGTGGACTTTTTCTTGCCTTTGGTTATCTTCTGGGTGGTAATGGAGGACTGTACTTTGCTGCAATTCTCGCGATAGGAATGAACTTCTTTTCATACTGGTTTTCAGACAAGATAGTTCTGGCAATGCACAGAGCTCAACCTGTGGATCAGAACAGTAACCCGAGATTGTACAACATAGTTTATGAACTGGCTCAAAAGGCTGGTCTGCCAGTGCCACGGGTATATATAATTCCAGATATGGCTCCCAATGCTTTTGCCACCGGTAGAAGCCCGTCACATGCCGCTGTTGCTGTTACGCAGGGCCTCCTTGAAATGATGGATGACGAAGAATTGAGGGGCGTGCTGGCACACGAATTGTCTCATATAAAAAACAGAGATATCCTTATAGGTTCTATTGCTGCAACAATAGCAACTGCAATCATGTTTCTTGCTGATATGGTAAAGTGGGCCGCTATCTTTGGAGGTTTTAGCAGAGATGACGATGAAGGTGGTGGCAACATTTTTGTGGCTCTCGCCCTTGCCATTATTACCCCTATTGTTGCCACAATAATACAGCTGGCAGTGTCTCGTTCAAGAGAGTATCTTGCTGATGCCACGGGTGCCAGAATAGTTGGACATCCCTGGGGATTGATCAGTGCCCTTGAAAAGCTTGGCAGGTACGCTGGCCAGATTCAACCTAAATTTGGTAATGAAGCTGTAAGTCATATGTATATTGTGAATCCTTTCAGTGGGAGGAGCATTTTGAAGCTCTTCAGCACTCATCCTCCCATTGAGGATAGGATAAGAAGATTAAAAGAACTTGCTTATTGAGAGGTGTTGTATGCATATTGATCTGTCACCTTACAGAGAATACCTGACTGAAAGGGCACAAAAAATTTTAACATATGCCATAACGGAAACACAGAGGAGAGATCATTACTATCTTGCTCCTGAACACCTCCTTTATGCTTTCATAAAGCTTGAGACAGATGCCTTTGATGTCATAATGGAAAATGCAGGGCTGGATCCAGCTGAGATTAAGAGAGAAATAAATAACAGACTGGAAAAGTCTGATTATCTTGTTGAGGCCTCTGTAGGGATCAAGGTATCGCCCCTTGTGAAAAAGGTACTTGAGAAGGCCCTTGCCAATGCCAATGGAGAGGGGTACCAGAAAATTGGTCCATACAACTTGCTTGCAGGAATTTTTATGGTGGAGGAGAGTTATCCCTCCCAGCTTGTTAAGGAAAAGGGAAAGGATCCCTTCATTGTGATCAATGCCATAATGGAGGAGAGCAGACGGAGAATTGAGTTTGAAAGGGAGTTAAGAAGAAAGTATGAACTCCCCGGTTTTCTGAGGCAGTTTGGGATAAATCTCAACAAACTTGCAGTAATGGGAAAGATCCCCGAAATCTTCGGAAGGGAAAAAGAGATCAGGAAGATGATAGAGATACTTTCTCATCGTGAAAGGGCAAATTCAGTTATGCTGATAGGTGAACCTGGTGTGGGTAAAACTGCCCTCGCAGAGGGACTGGCATGGAAAATAGAGTTTGAACCTGAGTCAATTCCACCCAATCTGAGAGATTATCAGATAGTGAATCTCCAGATGAATTCCCTTGTTGCAGGGACGATGTTCAGGGGTATGTTTGAGGAAAGGATTGAAAAGATAATAAAGGAGGTGAAGGATAGGGGAAATATAATTCTTTTCATCGACGAAGCTCATTCCATCATAGGTGCTGGATCTGCGATGGGTGTACCTTCCGATGCAGCGAATATTCTGAAATCCTCCCTTGCAAAGGGGGAAATTCAGATAATTGGTGCGACAACCTATACCGAGTATATGCAGTACATAATGGAGGATGAGGCTCTTGCAAGGAGATTCAGAACAATTTATGTCAGGGAGCCCACATATGAGGAAACAGAAAAGATTCTGCAGGGGGTTAAAAAGAGACTTGAGAGAGTTTATCTTGTGGTTATCTCAGATGAAGCTTTAAAAGTTTCATTACAGTTGTCGAAAAGATATGACAGGGGGAGAAAGTTACCTGATAAACCAATTAACTGGCTTGATACTGCATGTGTTAAGGCTTCACTTTACACTGAGGACAAGGTTGTCAGAGCAGAACATATTTATGAAGTGGTTGCTGAGGAAACACAGATTCCGCTGGATATGATCCGCAGAAACTCTGTTGAGAGATTTAAGGACCTTGAAGAGAAACTTTCCCAGAGAGTTGTGGGACAGAAGGAGGCAATATACGCGCTTGGAAAGAGATTGCGGTTGAACAAGGGTCCTCTGAAAGAGAATTTTAACAGACCTGATGGAGTTCTTCTTTTTCTCGGACCCACTGGAGTGGGAAAGACAGAGCTTGCCAAGGCTCTTGCTGAGTATCTCTTTGGTGATGAAGAGAAAATGATAAGGCTCGACATGTCTGAATATAAGGACGGCACCATTTCCATTGACAAATTGATAGGGATGCCCAGGGGAATTGTGGGTTCCGAAAGAGGTGGAGTTCTTACGAATAAAATAAGGGAAAATCCCTACACTGTGGTTCTTCTTGACGAAATTGAGAAAGCCCATCCTGATGTTTTGACGCTTTTCCTTCAGGTCTTCGACGAGGGATGGTTAACTGATGGAAAAGGTAAAAAAGTATACTTCAGTGACGCCATAATCATCATGACTTCAAACATTGGATATCAGCATTTCAGGAACTATTTGAAGCCGCTGGGGTTCTTAAAAGAAAAAGAATCAATTGGCGAGGTCAAGAAGTTGATTATGCAGGAGGTTGAAAATAGATTTTCGCCTGAATTTCTCAACAGGATAGATGACATAATAGTTTTCTCTCCACTGACAGAGGAGGAGGTTGTGGAAATAGCACGAAGATACATAAAGAAGATTCAGGAAAAGGTTGAAGAGGAGGGAAAACATCTTATTGTAACAGAAGAGGCAATAAGGGAAGTGGCGAGAGAGGGATTTTCAATTAAGTATGGTGCAAGATATCTCAAGAGGAAAATTGACGAGGTAATTAAACTCCCTGTAACTCTCAAATGGAACGAAAGGGATTATTTCTACATAGATGTTAATGAAGAGGGAAAAGTTGTTCTTCTGGATAAGGAACTTGTAGTATAGGAGGTGCGAGATGAGTGACGAAGAGAAAAGGAGAGAGTATGAGGAGGTTGAATTCAAAGATAAGGAAATACCGCCTGTTGATTTCAAAAATTTTATTCTTGGGATAAGTCAATCAGTTCTGATCTATCTTGGACTCAGCCCCGATCCCATAACAGGCAAAGAAAGAAAAAACCTCATGCTTGCCAAGCACACAATTGACACAATTGATATGCTGAGAGAGAAAACAAAAGGTAATCTGAGTCAGGAAGAGGAACAATTTATCAATTCGCTAATAACTGAGTTGAAGTTAAAGTTCGTGGAAGTATACAGGAGAGAAAAACAAAAAGAGAATTGAAAATCAAAAAAGGAGTTTCCGATGAGAAAGAAGATTTCCCTTCTCCTGATTGTTTTTGCTTTTGTAGGTGGAATTGTTGTTGCTTCATGTTTCAACCTCCCGGAGAGCACTTCAGCTGAGGAGAAGAGTGCCACTACTCAGGAAAAACCTATTGTTACATTACCTGATTTCAGCCCGATTGTTGAGAAGGCAATTCCAGCAGTGGTAAATATAAGTTCCACGAAGGTTTTTAAATTACCTCCCCAGACGCAACAATTATACAACTTTTTCAGATGGTTTTTCCCCGGGGAACCATTTCCAGAAGTTCCGCGTGAATTCAAGCAGAAAAGTCTCGGATCAGGTTTCGTTATTGATCCGGATGGATACATTCTCACAAATTACCATGTAATAAAAGGAGCAGACGAAATAATCGTTTCCTTCAGTGAAGATGAGAAGTATAAAGCAAAAATTGTTGGTAAGGATAAGAAAACTGATCTTGCTTTATTGAAGATAAAGGCTGGAAAGAAGTTACCATACCTGACCCTTGGTGATTCTGATAAAATCAAGATTGGTTCCTGGGTTATTGCCATTGGAAATCCCTTTGGATTATCACATACAGTTACTCACGGAATAATCAGTGCAAAGGGCAGGGTAATTGGTGTTGGACCATACGACAATTTCCTTCAGACTGATGCTCCTATTAATCCCGGTAATTCAGGAGGTCCATTGCTTGATCTTAATGGAGAGGTAATAGGAATAAACACTGCAATTTTCACCAAGACAGGTCAATCTGCAGGAATAGGATTTGCAATACCCTCCAATCTTGCAAAAACTGTGGTTGCCCAGCTAAAAACAAAGGGAAAGGTCGTCAGGGGATGGCTTGGTGTTAAGATTCAGAAGGTAACTCCTGCCATAGCAAAAAGCTTTGGATTGAAAAAACCTGAAGGTGCGCTGATAGCACAGGTTTTAAAGCACACTCCTGCTGAGAGGGCTGGTCTCAGACCTGGAGATATAATTGTTGAATATGATGGTAAAAAGGTAAAGAGCTACAGGGATCTCCCTTTTTATGTGGCTTCAACTCCTCCCGGTAAAAAAGTTAAAATTGTAGTTCTAAGGCCGAGGAAGGGAAAATTAAAAAAGATAACCTTTAAAGTTAAGATTGCGGAAATGGGTGCAAAAGGTGAAATTTCCGAAGCTCCTGAAGGTGAGGAGGAAGCTTTAAAGAAAATAGGACTTTCTCTGAAAACTCTTACCCCTGAACTTGCGTCACAACTTGGTATTTCCATTCAGAAAGGAGTACTCATAACAAAGGTTGAGCCCGGGTCAGTTGCCGAGGAAAATGGACTTCAGAGGGGAGATGTTATTGTTGAAATTAATCAGAAAGAGGTGAAAACGGCTTCTCAGGCAAAGAGGATTCTCTCCAGAGTAAAGTCTGGAGAACCAATTCTTCTTCTGATCTACAGAGAAAATGAGGGAACGTTCTGGGTGGCTTTCAACAAACCCTGATTCTGTCAGGGTTTGTTGAATTTTTCTTCTTTTTAACCATATGCCTGCTCTGAACACTTAGTTGTAGCTTACTCTTATATTACTTTCCTTTGCCAACCCTTCCGAATCTTCTCTCTCTGCGTGAATAATCCTCAATGGCTCTTTTGAATTCTTCAGAGGTAAAGTCAGGCCAGAGAGTTTTTGTAAAGTAAAGTTCTGTATAGGCTATTTGAAAAAGCAGGAAATTGCTTATTCTCTGTTCTCCTCCTGTCCTTATGAGAAGGTCAGGATCGGGAATCTCAGGAGCAAAGAGGAACTTTCTGAAGTATTCTTCGCTGATGTTTTGGACTGTTCCATTTTTACATTCAGAAACAATTTTTTTCACTGCTCTGATTATCTCCTGTCTTCCACCATAACTGAAAGCCACAATCAATGTTAACCTGTCACCTTCTTTTAATTCTTCTTCTGCAGTTTCAATTTCTCTTCTCACCTCTTCTGGAAGGGGAGTCAGATCTCCAATCACTTTCAATTTAACTCTATTCTCTTTGAGATCTGGAAGTTCTTTTCTGAGATATTCCCTCAAAAGCTGGATTATGCCTTCAACTTCCTCCCGGGGCCTCTGCCAGTTTTCTGTAGAAAAGGCAAAAAGCGTAAGGTACTTGATGCCATTCCTGTAGGAGAACTCTACTGCTTCCCTTGCCCTTTTCACACCTTCTCTGTGTCCTGCAAGTCTCGGTAAGCCCCTCAATTGAGCCCATCTACCGTTGCCATCCATGATTATTGCAACATGATCCGGAATTTTAATCTTTTTGCCACCTGATTCCATCTGTTCCTCCAGTGTGTGTAGTATAATTTTACCACATGTGGTAAATGTTGATAAATGATTATTGTGGTGAGAAGACGGAGATTGGTTATAATATTGAAATAAAAAGGAGTCGCGAATGAATAACGAAAAAGTAGCTGACGTCTATGGAATAGATTTTCATGCCTCCTATTCTGTCAACCTTTTTAAAAAATTCAGGAGATTGTTGAGAGAGGCTGGAATAGAGAAGATTGTTGAAAGTGGTAATCTTGTTGCCATTAAAGTACACTTTGGTGAAGAGGGGAACACGGGTTTTATATCTCCTCTCTTTGCGTCAGCTGTTGTTTCATATGTAAAGGAACTTGGTGGAAATCCTTTTTTAACTGATACGAACACTCTCTACAAAGGTCAGAGGACAAATGCCGTTGATCATCACCTTCTGGCAGAGAGACACGGTTTTGCAACTATCAATACTGGTGCTCCAGTGATCATTGCTGATGGGTTGAGGGGACATGATCATGTTAAGGTTGAGGTGAACGGGAAGTATTATAAAGAGGTGAAAATAGCATCTGCAATTTATGAAGCTGATGCCATGATTGTTCTCTCCCATTTTAAGGGTCATGAAGTGTTTGGTTTTGGTGGAGCTCTGAAAAATCTTGGAATGGGGTGCAGCATTCGTGAAAGTAAGTTAAGCATGCATTCAACAGTTGCTCCATATGTGAAGGAAAAAAAATGCACCGGATGCGGGATCTGCGTTACAGCATGCCCTGTTGAAGCAATAACTCTTGTTAACAAAGTTGCAGTGATAAATTCTGAAAAGTGCATAGGCTGTGCCGATTGTATCGCGGCGTGTCCAGAAAACGCAGTGAAGATTAACTGGAATGCGGATCAGGCCGTAATTCAGGAGAAACTTATAGAACATGTTGCAGGCGTGATGAGCAATAAAAAGGGGAAAATTCTTTTTGTGAATTTCATAAAAAATGTATCACCTCTCTGTGATTGTGTCAATCATTCAGATATACCCATCGTGAATGATATTGGAATACTTGCATCTCAGGACCCCGTTGCCATAGATCAGGCATCAGTTGATCTTGTGAACGCTGCACCCTGGAGAGAAGATACATACTTTCCACCTGAGAAAAGGGGTAAAGATAAATTCAGATCGCTTCATCCAGAGATTGAGTGGGATATTCAGCTGAGATACGCGGAAGAATTTGGAGTTGGTACGAGAAAGTACCGATTGAAACCACTTTTTAAAGCCAGATTTCCGGTTTTAGAAAAGTGAGGAAGGGAAAAGCTCCCTTCCTCTCACTCAGGGGGTAACATAGGCATAATTCCTGAGTTATTATGCAAAAAATGTGCCCTGAGGAGGTTGATTAAAATCATCAATTATGGCCTTCCAGTTTTGACATTTTGTCACCCGGTGACATATTTTCAATCTTGCTGGTAAGTGAGATAATTCTATTTGCTAAATTTGGATTATTGGGAAACAGCTTTTATTGATTGCAGGTAGATTTGGAAAAGATAGCTACCTGAAGGCCTGGAACCCTGTTATGTCTCTTCCTATTATAAGAGTTTGAATATCATATGTTCCTTCATAAGTGTTTACAGCTTCCATGTTCAGAAGATGTCGTATCGGTGGATAGTCAAGGGTGATTCCATTGGCTCCATGAATGTCCCGTGCCACTCTTGCTATTTCAAGAGCCATACTGACATTGTTCATCTTTGCCATTGAAATCTGGGTATGTTTGATCCTGCCTTCATCTTTTAAGCGTGCAAGATGGTACATCATCAGTTGAGCTTTTGTTATTTCCGTTAGCATCCATACAAGTTTTTTCTGGACAAGCTGAAAGGAGGCGATGGGTTTCCCGAACTGGATTCTTTCCCTTGCATATTGAAGGGCTGCTTCGTAGGATGCAACTGCTGAGCCAATGGCTCCCCAGGCAATACTGTATCTTGCCTGATTGAGACACATCAGGGCTGATTTTAATCCTTTTGCACCTGGCAGGATGTTTTCCTCAGGTACAGCGCAATCTTCAAAGTGCAATTCAGATGTAACCGAGGCTCTCAATGACATTTTCCTTTTTATGTCCGTTGCATAAAACCCTTTTGTGCCTTTTTCCACGATAAATGCTCTTATTTCACCATCTAATTTTGCCCAGACGATAGCTATATCTGCAATGGAACCATTTGTTATCCACATTTTTGTGCCATTGAGAATATAGCGGTTTCCATCTTTCACAGCCTTTGTTTGAATACCGCCAGCATCTGAACCGAAATCGGGTTCGGTGAGGCCGAAACATCCTATTGCCTTTCCCTGTGCAAGTAATGGTAACCACTTCCTTTTCTGTTCCTCTGTTCCAAATGTGTAAATTGGATACATAACGAGACTGCTCTGTACAGAGGCGAAACTCCTGAGTCCACTGTCTCCCTTTCAAGTTCCATCATCACAAGACCGTAAGCCATGTTGTTCAATCCAGGACAACCATATTCTACAGGTAGATTTATTCCCAGAAATCCAAGTTTTCCCATTTCTTCAACAAGATGAATGGGTAACTGGTAATTTTCAAAGTATTCACTGATAATGGGAATGACCCTTTCATCAACAAATCTTCTTGCAGTTTCCCAGGCGATTTTTTCCTCTGTGGATAGATCTGAAAATATTTCAAAGTAATCAACCATACCTTCCCCCTGAAGTCAGTTAATACCAAGAAACTTTTTAATTGCACCGGCTGAGTCAAACTCTGGTTGCCATCCCAGTTCTCTCTTTGCCTTTGAAGAATCCATCCAGAGAGTGTATCTCAACGCTTTGTCAACCCATTCATAGTATCCTTCATGGAGCAAGTTTAACCTGGCTGAATATTTTAAAAGCCTCAGGGCGAGCTTATAATTAAAAGGAAATGTTTTCCTGCCCGTTATTTCTGCTATCTCTTTTATTGTCAGAGGGTTATCTCCACCCAGATTGAAAATTCCTTCCTTACCCTTTTTTATTGCGAGAACAATTGCATTTATGACATCTGAGTCGTATACCCATTCAATTCTGGTATCAAGGCCGAAATCAGGTAGAATGGGAAGCTTAAGAAGAGTTCCAAACGGGTTGTTGATTCTGGGACCGAGAAGTATGGCAGGGCGGAAAATGGTAATTTTCATTTCCGGGAACTCTTTTCTGAATCTCTGGATAAAAAATTCCACTTCTCCTTTGGCGCGAGAGTAGTACCAGTCTTTGTTGGGGCGTAGAGGAGCATCTTCAGTTAAGGGAAGTTTGTGCTCAGGACTTGCACCATAAGCTGCAATGGAACTTGTGTAAAAAATGTGTTTAATACCTGCGTGAACAGCTGAAATAAATACATTTTTGGAACCCAGTATATTTATTGAATCAATTTCACTGATACTCCCTCTGGGAGTGACAATAAATGCAAGATGAACCAGATAATCGTGTCCGCTGAAGACCTTTGAGATTTCAGGGTCTCTGACATCTATTTTTCTGAAGGTGAATCGAGTATGTGTAAAATCCGGTTGCTTAATATCAACTCCGGTGACTTTCTCAACTTCACTGAGGTTAAGAAGCTCCGGGATAAGTAGTGAAGCAATGTACCCCGCTGCCCCGGTAACGACTATTTTCATTTTTTCCTCCTGACTTAACTAAATGTTATACTCAAAAATTTTCTGAGTCAATGAATTTTCATTTTTCCAATTTAAATGTTTTCTGCTATAATTCTCTCAAAAGCGGCGGAGGAAGTGTATGAGAGTTTTTGTAACAGGTGCCACCGGATTTGTTGGGAGCCATCTTGTTGATGCTCTTATTGAAAAGGAATATGAGGTATATACCCTTGTCAGAAAAACGAGTAACTTGCAGTGGTTGAAGGATAAGAAGGTTAAACTTGTGTACGGGGACCTCAGAAATGAGCTTTCTGGTGAATTGAGAGAAATTCTTAAAAAGAGTAACTATGTGTATCATATTGCCGGTGCCATCATGGGTGTTAAAAAGGAGGATTATTTCAGGGTAAATGAAGGAGGTACCCGCAGACTTCTTGAGCAGATGGTAAAGGCAGGTGCTTCGCCCGAAAGGTTTCTCTATCTTTCTTCCCTTGCAGCAGTGGGTCCTGGAAAAGATATGGAGCCTGTCACAGAAGAAACACCTCCGCATCCTGTTAGCTGGTATGGGGAGAGTAAACTGGCAGGAGAGAAAGTGGTAAAGAGTTTTGAAAAATATTTTCCGATAACCATAGTGAGGCCTCCGCCAGTATATGGTCCAAGAGATTACGGGATGCTTGATGTTTTCAGAATGCTGAAATATGGGATAGTGAGTGATGTGGGAAAGGATACATGGACAAATTTCGTTTTTGTGAAAGATCTTGTAAAGGGAATAATTCTCGCCGCTGAATCAGAAAAAGGAGCAGGGGAGGTTTTTCATATTGGTGACAGGGAAAATATTTCAACCATAGAGGCCTTTAAAAGAATAGCCAGAGCAATTGGTAAGAAGGTAATTTCCTTCAGAATTCCACTATGGGTTGTCTATCCCGCTGCAATGATGTCAGAAATAAAGATGAGAATGACTGGTAAACCTCAGATTTTTAATCTGCAGAAGGTGTCAGAACTTAAACAGACGAACTGGATGATGAGCATTGAAAAGGCTAAAAGTGTTCTTGGATATGAGCCAGAGTATTCCATTAAAAAGGGTGGGAAAATCACTTATGAATGGTATCTTAGAGAGGGGTGGATCTGATGAAGAAGTTCTGGGAGCAGTTTAGAGGAATTGATAAAGAGAGTGGTACTGCCCTTATTTTGAGCAGTTTTCTCCTTGTTCTTTTTGCCTACCAGGGTCATCCCTCATATTTTTTGCACAACTGGGGAAATGTTGATTGGGTCAGGGAAAAGCCAGATTTTTACAGTCAGGCTTACAGGTTTTTCTTCTCATTTGTGTTTTTTTTCCTTATACCTGCGGGAGTGGTTAAGTTTTACTTTAAAAAGAGCCTTAAAGATTATGGACTGACCCTTGGTGACAGGGAAGGCAGGAGATTCGGTTTTTACTTTGTTTTGCTGAGCTTCGTTTTACTTCCTCTTCCTCTCTACATAAATGCAGCTTCTCCCGATTTTTTGAAGGAGTATCCCCTATGGAAAGAGGTGGGTAGAAGTGCATCAAATTATTTTCTCTGGATATTTCTCTATCTATTTTATTACATAGGCTGGGAGTTCTTTTTTAGGGGATTTATGCAGTTCTCTCTTGTGGGAAGGATAGCCCCATTTTTCATAATAATGATGCAAACCCTTCCAAGCACAGTTGTTCACATAGGTAAGCCTGAGGGAGAAATGATTTCTGCAATAATAGCTGGACTTGTTTTTGGTGCAGTTGCATTGAGAACCAGGTCGATTTTATATTCTCTGCTGGTCCACTGGTATGTGGGGGCTCTGACTGAATTGTTCTGTTACATACATCTTGTTAAATAGGAGGGAGAATGTTAGCACTTGTAACTGGAGCCAATGGTTTTATCGGGAGCAATCTTGTTAAAATTTTGATTGAGAGGGGATGGAAAGTCAGGTCAATGGTTTTGAAAGGAACACCCCTTGATTTTATTGAGGGATTTGATACTGAGATAGTGTATGGTGACATTACAGAACCTGAGACCCTTCTTTCTGCTGTGGAAGGTGTTGATGTGGTTTTTCACCTTGCAGCCATTGCTTCTGACTGGGGCCCGGAAGAACTTTTTATGAGGGTGAATGCTGGAGGAACACTGAATATGCTTGAGGCTTCCGCCAGGGCAGGAGTAAAAAGATTTGTTTACATGAGTTCTGTCGCGGTTCATGCTTACAATGGCCACAGGGGTACAGATGAAACAGCTCCAAGGGATTGCCCATCTTATCTTTATTATGGAAGATCAAAGATAAAAGGCGAGGATTATGTAAACCAGTTTCACAGTGAAGGAAAAATTGAAGGCGTGATAATAAGACCAGGGCTTTTCCCCTTTGGTCCAAATGACACTACGAGTTTCTATAAGCTTGCGAGAGCATTAGAAAAGGGGGCTTTTTCATATGTGAATGGTGGAAGGGCAAAGGTTTCCACCGCTTATGTAGAGAATCTTGTTCACGGTCTTGAACTTGCAGGAAAACATGAAAAAGCCTCTGGAGAAGTATTCATAATCGCTGACCCATGGATAGTTACATGGAAGGAACTGATTGAAAAATTCTGCGATGCCCTTGGGGTTAAACATCCCTGGCTCAGCATTCCATATCCAGTTGCCAGTATCGCAGCATCCATAATGGAAAAGATATGGTTGCTTTTTAAGATAAAAGGTGAGCCTCCTGTTACCAGATACAGGGCGTTACTTATGAAGGATGATCTGGTTTTTTCAAGTAAAAAGGCTCAAAAGCTTCTGGGATACAGCCCCATAGTAGATTTTGATGAGGCAATAAAAAGGACGGTGGCATGGTACAGAAAGGTAAAGGGGAAATATGGGTAATTGCGTCTCTGTTCTTTTTTATCGTTGATAATCTTTTTGCTAATTTCATGAATATGCCCAATGATGCTGGAATCTCCCCGGTTTCAGTGGCTTCTCTCCAGGTTATGCCTGGGTTCTACGAGAGTGAGACTGCCGCATATTACAATCCTGCTTCACTGACTCTTGCAAAAAGTGCATCGGTAAGTTTGAGTTATGTATACTTTTTACCTGTACTTTCAGCTTCTCACTTTGATATCAGGAATGGAGCTGTGAATTATGGTGTGGTTAATTTTTCTTTCCCTGTAACCCATATCATAAAATTTGGGAAAAGGATAGTTTTTGGTATTGTTACTGGTTCCGATTCTCTCTTTACGGTGCCTTTTCAGTACTACGATTCTCTTGACAATTCTCCACAATTTTTCAGGTATTCCAGACCTCAGATGATTGTGGTACCATCGTTTGGAGTGAAGTTGCACAGGAATTTCAGAGTTGGTCTTGGTGCAAATATATATGTTCTCGCAAGGAATGAAATGGATGTAGAAACGCAAATTACTGGTAAGGGTTTAAAGGGCACAAAGGCTGAGTTTAACAGTAAGATGGAAGCAGGACTCGTGGCTGGAATAATGGACTATGTCGGGGATTTTGCTTTTTCCTTTG
>JALSQH010000108.1 GCA_026985515.1 bacterium | reverse complement strand
GATGTGATGGATGCAAGAAGTGGTGTGAGAGGCGTTTTTCAGGGAGAGGGGGGTATGCTGGGAAAGGTGAAGTATGTCACATCTGATCAGGATGTTAAGGTGGGAGATCTCTGGATAACTTCAGGACTTGACGGAGTTTATCCTCCTGGTATTGGAGTTGCAAAAACTGTTTCTGTAAGGAGGATGAAGGAAGAACCTTTTTTCGTAATTGAAGCAAAACCTGTGGTAAATTTTTTCAAAGTAAGATTCGTTTTTATACCTGAGATGAAGAGGTATGAAACAAAATAGTGCACTTGTTCTGATCATTCTGATCTCCTATATATTTCATTTTCTGCTCACACTCTATCTTCCTGTTGCGATTTATCCTTCAATACCTGAATTTATGCTGTGGTACCTGATCTTATTCTATCCGGAAAAGATAGTTCTCATCATTATCCAGATTTTTCTTCTTGAAACCTTTTCATCTCCCCCTGTTCCCGGTTTTTATCTGCTGATGACCCTTTTTGTGGCGGGCGGAGTTTCCCTTGCGAAGCTGTTCTTCTATGTTGATTCTCTACTTTTCGTTTTTATCTATCTCCTGTCGGTGGAAGTGCTGAGGTGGTTATTATGGGGATATATTCTGCTCATTGAAGGTGGTACGGATGGTTATGGAATCACGTATCATCTAATTTTTGCCGCTCTCAATCTCTTTGCAGGAACAGGGGCTTTCCTGCTGTTTGATCAAATTCTCAGAAGAAAAATGTATGTGGAGCTTGTGAAATAGATGGAGAAGCGTTTAAATATTCTCCGATTTTTAACAGGTTTTTTATTTCTTTTAATTGCTCTGAGGTTCTGGTATCTTCAAATTTACAATATGGAGAAGTACAGATTGTACAGCAGGAGAAACGTCGTTAAAATTAGAAGAATCCCTCCAATGCGGGGGGAGATTGTTGACAGAAATGGTATCCTGCTTGCAGGCAACAGGCCTGCGTACGATCTCTATCTCGATCTCAAAATGGTTAAGGAACCGGTTAAGCTTTTATCTGAACTTGAGAAAAAACTTCATTACCCTTTTCTGAAAAATTTTGAGAAAAACAGAATAGGTGGCATAGATCTGGTAAAGATTGCGGAGGATATTCCGAGAGATATGCTCGGATGGGTGGAAACACACCGGGTTTTTTATCCCGGACTGGTTGTGCAGATATGGTACAGAAGAACGTATTACAAACCCTATCTTCCCCACCTGATAGGTTACATAGGTAAGATCAATTTGCGGGAATTGAAGAGGTACAGAAAAAATGGTCTCGATTACCATTATGGCGACTGGGTGGGTAAGACCGGCATAGAAAAGCTTCTGGAAAGGGATCTCAGGGGTAAAGAGGGCTACATAAAAATTCTCGTGGATGCCCAGGGAAAAGTGCTTAAAGTTTTAAAGAGAGTGCCCCCAAAGCCCGGGAAGAGAGTTGAACTGACAATTGATAGTGCTCTGCAGAATGAGGGAATGCGGTTAATGGAAGGGAAGGTGGGTGCTCTTGTAGCTGTGGATCCCAGGAATGGAGAAATTCTCTCCTGGGTCAGTTCTCCATGGTTCAACCCGGAAAAATTTGCAAGGGGAATAGATGAGAAAGAGTGGGAGGAACTTGTTTATGACCCGCTTCATCCACTGGAGGACAGAGTAAGAAGAGGAGTTTATCCGCCAGGTTCCACTTTCAAACCAATTGTTGCACTTGCAGCTCTGCAGGAGGGTGTTATCACGCCGGATTTTAAAATCTTCTGCTCAGGATCATACAGGAAGGGGAAAGATACCTTTGGATGCTGGAAAAAGCATGGCCATGGCTGGACTGATCTTCACAAGGCAATTGTTCAATCATGTGATGTGTATTTTTACACTGTTGGGGATATGCTTGGCATTGACAGAATTGCCCGGTATGCTTTTATGTTTGGATTTGGAGAGAGAACTGGAATTGAGCTTCCCGATGAGAGAACTGGCCTTGTACCCACACCTGAATGGAAGAAGAAAACTTTTCATCAACCATGGTATCCGGGAGAAACAATCCCAGTAGCCATAGGACAGGGGTACCTCCTGGTCTCACCTCTCCAGCTTGCAAGAGCCTATTCTGCCATAGCAATGAGAGGGAAAATGCCATTTTTGCATGTTTTAAAAATGAGCCGGAGCCATTATGTGAATGTGCCTATTGATAAGGATTTTTTCAATGTTGTTATTTCAGCTCTTGAGGGTGTTGTGAATGAACCCCACGGGACAGGTGGCTGGGCCAGATTGAAAAATGTCGTTGTTGCAGGTAAAACGGGAACTGCTCAGGTAGTGAAGGAGAAAAAAGAGGAGAAGAGAAAGAAATTTGAGAAATTCTGGTACAGAGATCACGGATGGTTTGTGGCTTTTGCGCCGGCAGATGATCCTGAGATTGTTGTTGCAGTTGTTATTGAGCATGGTGGTCATGGAGGATCAGCTGCAGCACCCATTGTGGGCAGATTTCTCAAATACTATTTTGCAAGGAAATATCATGCAGAAAATTAAGAGAAGGTTAAATACTGGAGTTTTGATAGTTTTCTTTTTGCTTGTAATTACCGGGATCGTCAACATATACAGTGCCTCCATAGCAGACCACACCCACAGATATTTTTACAGACAGATCCTGTGGGTGATTACGGGAATTGGGATTGGTTTCCCTTTTTTCAGAATTGACTACAGGGTGATTGGAAAGTATTCTTTCTGGTTGTACCTGTTTTCCCTTTTTTTACTTGTAGCTGTCCTCCTTTTTTCCCCTTCCATAAATGGAGCTCACAGGTGGCTTACTTTAGGACCCGTCTCTTTTCAACCATCTGAGTTTACCAAATTTACAACCATACTCTATCTCTCTTTTTACCTTTCGGAAGTGAAAGAGGAATTACTTGATCTGAAACATCTGATGATTCCACTGCTCATTGTGATCATCCCTTTTTTACTCGTTGCCATGGAACCTGATCTTGGAACGGCAGGGATTATTTTGCTCATTGGAGCATTCATTCTGGTAATTTACGGGATAAGTAAAAAGGTATTCTGGGCATCTGTAACGGGGGGAGTCGCATTTGTTGCTTTTGTATGGAAATTTCTCCTCAAAAAGTATCAGAAAAGGAGAATAGTGGCTTTTCTCAATCCTGAAAAGGATCCTCTTGGTGCAGGGTATCATGTTATTCAGTCAAAGATTGCAATTGGTTCTGGTGGCTGGTTCGGAAAAGGCTTTTTGAAGGGTACGCAGACTCAGTTTTCCTTCTTGCCAGAACAGCACACCGATTTTGCCTTTTCAGTTTTCTCAGAAGAGTGGGGGTTTTTTGGTGTGCTCTTTGTTCTGTTGCTTTACCTTGTTATTATAATGTGGGGAATTGATGTTGCATTGAATGCAAGGGATAAGTTTGGAAGAATTCTTGCCACAGGCATCGTCCTCCATATACTCCTTCACACAGTGATAAATCTTGCAATGATAACAGGCGCCTTTCCCGTTGTGGGTATACCTCTACCCCTCTTCAGTTACGGAGGCACTGCCACCATAGTAACAATTATTGAAATTGCACTTCTATTCAATGTGGATGTGAACAGGTATATGTTTTGAATTACTCCAGTGCGTTCTGAAAGAGTTCTTCTATCTTACTGCGGGGGACTGCACCAACAAGCTGTCCTTTGACTCTTCCATTTTTGAAAAGAAGAAGGGTGGGTATGCCTCTTATTCCAAATCTTGCAGGTGTTCTTTGACTTTCATCAACATTTATTCTAACTACCTTTACTTTCCCGTCGTAAACTTTTGAAAGTTCTTCCACTACAGGTTCTATTGCCCTGCAGGGTACGCACCATGTAGCCCAGAAGTCAACCACCACCGGTATTGGTGAATTTATCACTTCATCTTCAAAATTTTCATCTGTGATGTTTAACACCTCAGCCATCTGTTCCTCCACTTTTTTGAAAAATATTATACCTGTTATTCTCGTTAAGACAAGGGAAGGATAACTCTCTTTACACTCTTTCCAAAGACCCTTGATCCTGCCCCTTCTTTTATTATCTGTTTAACTTTTTCTCTGTCTGTTACCACTGTTCCCGCGATATATTTTACGGGCGTATCCAGGTACAACTCTGGCAGAAGGGGAGCTGTGGGACCAAGCAGAATTGCAGTTGCGCCTTCTCTAACAAACTTTATGATTTCCGTGAAAGTCCTATTAATCAGAGTTGTTGCAGTTATAATAACAGCTTCAGCTTTGGGTAGTTTCTCCGGGATTTCTGAATCGGTGAAAAAGTTTCTTCCTTCATAGTTCTTTTTCTCAAAGATATAAACCGTTTTACCCATTTTCTCAAGCCTTTCAGCCACAGGCTCAAAGAAACCTATCATGGCAATTATTGAGGATTCTCCAAGTTCAGGCAGGAGAGTTATGTCTCCGGTTGTAATATTTTCGGGTGGGGTGATCGAGGAGTTAAGGGTGGCTATGGCAATCCCTGATTTCAAAAGATTATTGGAGTAGATCCAACCTGCAATTTCTTCCACACTCCTTCCCTTTATAGTGCCAGCTTCCCGGAGAGGAGAACATGTTGGGTCTGTTTCAAATCTGAAAGTATAGGCAAGGCCGGGAACTTCTCCTCCAGTTTCCACATAGATGTATCCAAGTCCAACAATAACCTCCTCCAGCTTTTTCCCTTTACCCAGTTGTAAAATTGTTTCTTTCAACCTTGAATAGAAACCATCCATTTCATTTTTATACTACTGCTTCAGAAACTCCAATCAAATTTCTGAGGAAATTTTCCAGATATTAGGGCATTTCGAATGTTAAGCTCATAAGGTGGAGATTCTGCAGAAGATAATTTTAAATTTAAAGAACTTACAAATTTTAATTGATAGGATGCTGTTTGTTTAATAAAATTACTTTTTAAAATCTATCCCGGAGGGTGAAAGTGAAAAAATTAAATTTTCTGCTGCTGGTTCTTTTTTTCTCTCTGAACCTGTATGGGTTTAATATTGATTCGGTCGACCCCGAAAAATCAATTAATTACAAAGGTTCCATTTTAACATACGAGAATATGCAAAATCCGGAATGGCTTCTGAATCAGATTAAAAATGTTAATGCGTATATTTTGAAGCATCCTGCTTCTGAGCAGGCTTATAAGGTAAGAGGTTATCTTTTGCAGTTACTTTATGAAAATACAGCGGGACCGGTGGGGAAAGTAAAAGTTGCAGATCTGGGAATCAAGTACAGTGTTATTGGATTAAAAAGGCTTCCTGATAGTAACGTTCTTCATTTCTGGTACACCACATTTATTGCTGAAAAGTATCTCTATCTCGGATTACAGATGTTGAAGGAGCTACCTGTAATTATAAGAGCGTTGACTGATGTGGTAAATAAGGATCCGCGATGCTGTCTGGGTGTCCCATCTATGATTCTGGGAAGATATTACTACAAAATTCCTCCTTTTCCTGTATCTCTGGGGGATTATAAACAAAGCGAAAAATATCTGAAACTTGCAATAAGGGTTAATCCAGATATGATCCCCTTTTACCTTTTTCTTGCAGAAACTTTGAACGCAATGGGGAAGAAAAGTGAGGCTCTGAGTGTTCTTGAAAAGGCAAAAGATGTGAAATCAAAAACATGGATGGAACTCTATATGAACACCAAATACATGAGAGGCATTGATATTCTGGAAAAGGCGATAAAAAACAATGAATGGGATACATCAAGGGACATTTATGTCCTCATAAACAAAATATCACACTGAGATCCCTTATTTTTTCTTGCAAAATTTTGTGCTGTTCTGTATAATAGACTAAAAGAGTATTATGGTCGAAAAATGAGAGGCAGGAAAACAAGGGAATATATTCTGAAAAAAGCGGCTGACCTCTTTTACCACTTTGGATTCTACAAAACGGCCATGGATGATATAGCTGATGAGGCAAGGGTGGGGAAGGGGACGCTCTATTACTACTTTAAAAGCAAATATGACCTCTTTTCTGCGGTTCTTATGCATGAGGCTAAAAAACTCATGGAGGGTGTTCGTAACATAATAAGTGAACAGGATGATCCTGAAGAAAAAATACTCAAGGCATCCATTGCTCATATCAGAGAGTTAAGGAGAAATCCGTTGATTCAGGAAACTCTGCTTGATGAGAAATTGCTGGAGATACCTGATATAAGCAAGGCAGTTGAAAAAATCAAAAAATTGTTTACCGAGTTTTTCAGGGATCTGATTGATACAACAAGAAAGGTGTCTGAAAAGGAAAGAATATCCTCAATTCTTGTTGATTTGATTTTATCTGTTGCTCTGCTTCCATCCCATCTATCAGGGCTGGACGAGGAAAATTTCAGTTTAATTGTAAGATCCATACTTCGTGGAGGAGAAAATGAAGGTTGAAAGCAGTGGTTATTTTAAAAACTCTCTTCCAGTGATTAAAAACCAATTACTTGAGCCAGTAAAGGGAGATGATCTTGATTTTTACATATCGATGTTCCGTGAGAAATTTGGTGACCATTTACTTGCAATTCTACACTATGGTTCTTTCCTGAGTGAGGTTACAAGAAAAAAAGATAGCTTCAGAGATTTTTTCCTCATAGTTGATTCCTATTTCGAACTTGACATACCACCTCTTCATAAAATGCTCAGTGTCTTTTTACCCCCCAATCTCTACTACTTCGATGAGGTGGTTAACGGGATCAGGTATGTATGCAAGTATAATGTGATCTCCCTCCATGATTTTAAAACTTATACATCCTTTTATCCCCCTGACAACTATATTCTTGGTAGGTTTTCCAAAAGGATGGCTCTCCTGTATTACAGGGATGAGGAGATTCTCAATGAAATTGTGGAAGGGATGGCAAGGTCAGCCTTTTTCACGGGAATGAATTCCATTTATCTTTTACCAAGACCATTATCCATTGAGGAATGGATTGTACTTTCCCTTTCCTTCAGCTACATGGCAGAGGAGAGAATTGAAGATTTTTCAGTTAAAAGCAGAGAACTTTATATGGCTGCCAGTGATTACTACAATACCCTTTACGGTGAGCATGTTTTTGGTTACCTTGTATCGGAGGGGATTGTCAGGCTGGATAATGGAACCGGTTTAATTTTTTATCAGATACCCCCCGAAGAGATAGAAAAAAAGAGAAAAAGCGTGGCTGATTATCTAAAACAATCAAGACTCAGAACAAAGGCGCGGTGGCCCAAGATGATGATAACAGTCGATAAGTGGGTTGATCAGCTTCTCTGGAAACTGGAAAGGGTACATGGAATAAAACTTGAGATTCCTCCCTGGGAGAGAAAAATAATCCTCATAACAGGCTGGAGGCATTATTTCAGGCTTAAAAAGAAAGGAAAAGTTCATTAGTATCTGTCTCCAAATCTTAAGAGATTTTGGGTGCCTGAATTTATAATTTTAAAACTTGCTTTTCTCCGTCACACAGAGGGTGACGAAATGTGGGGTGTTGATTTATAGGCAAAAAAGCTGATGGTGGACCAACCAGATTTTTATTTGAGGATTTGGTTCCGTTGAATAAATTTACTTTTCTGATAAACTAATTCTCTATGTCTGGGAAAAGTTCTCTCCTGAAAGATATTTCCATAATAGTGGGCGTCGCCCTGGTGGTGCTCGTGGTGGTTTATCTTCAGCGGGGAAATTTCAGAAAAATTAAGGTGGGAGAAGAGGCTCCGGATTTCACTCTGTATTCTGTGGATGGAAGAAAGGTTACCCTTTCCAGTTTCAGAGGCAGGGTAGTATTATTGAATTTCTGGGCAACATGGTGTAATCCATGTAAAGAAGAGATACCTTCTCTCAATTCTCTGTCAGAAATAATGAGAGGGAAAAACTTCGTTATCCTTGCAGTTAGCGAAGACAACAGAGGTGCTGATGCAGTTATTCCCTTTATAAGGAAGTTTAATGTTAAGTTTCCTGTGCTGCTTGACCCTTCAAGGAAGGTGGGAACACTTTACTCCATAGGTGGCGTTCCAGAAACTTTTCTCATTGACACTTCGGGAAAAATAAGATACAAATTTATAGGACCGAAGAACTGGAGTTCGAAGGAAATGGTCTCATTTATTGAAAGATACTTGAAGTAAGAGGGGGTAATATGAAGAACAAAAAAACTGTTTTATTACTTTTACTTGCTTTTTTTATCTTTTCTTCCTTTACTTTTGTGGGACCAGGTGATAAGGTACCTGACATAAAACTGATAAGAAGCGATGGAAAAATCGTTTCTCTCAGGTCTTTTAAGGGAAAAGTGGTACTCATAAATTTCTGGGCTACATGGTGTCCACCATGTGTCCATGAGATGCCCTATTTAAATGCTCTTTACCAGAAATTGCATTCAAAGGGGCTGGAGATTGTGGCTGTTGCAAATCCAAGGGATTCCATAGATAGAGTAAAAGCCTTTTTCAGATACAACAATATTCAGTTTGACTATTACCTTGATGCTGACTTTTCCGCCGCACGGGCTTTTGGAGTGAGGGCTCTTCCCACAACATTTGTGGTGGATAGAAAAGGTGTAATAAGAAATAAATTTATTGGAGCAAGGCCCTGGACTTCAGAAGAGTTCATCGATTACTTCAGGTCACTCCTCAAGGAGGGGAAGAAGAAATGAGAAGGTTAGGTTACACTCTCTTTATAATTGCTTTTTCATTTTTATTGATGGGGACAGGATGTCACAAAAAAGCAGAATCACCTTCAAAACATGAAGTTAAAAAAAAGAAAGAGTTTTCACAGAAAAAGCAATTTTCACCCGGAGCTGAAGTAAGAACGGTAGATATAAGAAATGATTATGTTCTTGGAAATCCTGATGCAAAAGTTGTAGTAGTTGAATTTACAGATTTTCAGTGTCCTTTCTGCAGACGTTTTCACCATCAGACCTTTCCACTTCTTAAAGAGAATTACATCGACAAGGGTCTCGTAAAATGGGTGGTGAAAAACTTTCCATTGAGATTTCATCAATTTGCCTTTCCCGCTGCCAGAGGTCTGGTTTGTGCCGGGGAACTGGGTGGAAGGGATGCCTTCTGGAAGTATTATTTCAAAATCTTCAATGTGGAAATGCTCAATCCTTCTTCCCCTGCACAGGTTGCAGAAGAGATAGGTCTCGACAGGGAAAAATTTGGTCGCTGTCTTGATAGTGAAGAAGTGAAGGATAAAGTTGCTGAGTCCATGAGATACGGAAGTGCGATTGGAATAAGGGGAACACCCACCTTTATAATTGGAAAAGATAATGGGGATGGTACTATGACAGGGGAGATGGTTGTGGGTGCCCAGCCCTATGAGGTTTTCAAAAATAAAATTGATTCCCTCTTAGCTCCATGAAGGTAAAGTTTTTACCTTCAGATTTCATTGTTGAAGAAGTTATCAGTATCCCTTTTTCTGATCTTCCTGAGTGGCCCTATCTTTTGTTCAAACTTGAAAAGAGTGGGTACAATACCTGGTATCTTTTGAGAATGATAACCGACAAAGTATTTGGTTCCCGTGTCGAAGCGAGGGAAATTTTTCAGATAGGTGGCATTAAAGATAAAAATGCTTTTTCAATTCAGTATGTTACATTGAATTACGAGAAAGTGCCCCAGAGATTAAAGAGAAATGTTGAGAGGTTAAAAAGAAGGGGTTTTGATATAGAGAGAAAAGGGAGAATCGGGAGACTCGGTTTCCTGGGATATGTTCCACATCCCATGGGGAGTGACAAGGTCCTGGGTAACAAATTTACCATTACTCTGAGAGAACTTGGAAAGGAAGAGGTTGAGAATTTACCAGAACTTATTGATTATACAACAAGAAATGGTTTCCCCAATTACTATGATGAGCAGAGATTTTACCATATCTATTCCCGGGAAGATTTTATCGCCAGACTCATTTTGAAAAAGCACTTTATGGGTGCCATTAAACTCTTTTTTACCAGATTTCAGGAGGACATTGGTGAGGTAAAGAGAGTTGATCCAGCCATAGTGGAGAAACACTGGAAAGACTGGGATACTCTGAAGCATTACTTCAATGGAGTTGTTTCAAACATAATACTTGAACTCCTCAGCGAATCTTATAAACCGGAGAGTGTCCTGGAGATGATCAGTTCAAAAGTCATGGATTTTCATTTCATGAAGTATCAGTCATATGTGTGGAATGAATTTCTCAATATTCTATTCACGAGACTGAATCTATCCGGGCCCCGCATAAGGGTTGCTGGAGTTGATCTTCTGGTGCCGGATAATTTCCCCTATCCTGATCTGCAACTTACTCTTCTGCACAAGAAGTGGCTGGGGGAGAAACTTGATACGGAACTCAGGGATGATATCTTTTCTGCCAGAAGGGAAGTTTTAAGGATAGAAGGAATTGATGATGTTTCCTTTAACATGAAAAAGTACAGGGGCACACATTTCAAAAAGTTCTTCAGAAAGGTATGGGTTGTACCGACCATAATTGACAGAGGAAGTTACGAGAAAGATGACTCATTTCCGGGTAAGTACAAGTATACTTTCATGTTCCTTCTCCCCCCTGGCAGCTATGCGACCATGATGATAAAGACTATTTTTGCAAGAATGAAGGAGGCCTGAAAGCCCCCTTCATTTTTATCTGAATTTTTTCTTACCCACATTTGCTGCAATGAGTATTGGATCCCATGTGGGTGCGAATGGTGGAGCATATGCAAGGTCAATTTCACTTAATTCTTTGATAGTCATATTGTTGTGAAGAGCTGTTGCCAGAACATCTATCCTGAGCCCGGTTCCCTTTCCGCCTGCAAGCATTGCTCCTATCAATCTTCCCGATGGTTTTTCTGCGAGAAGTTTAACAGTGATTTTTTCCTTCGTGGGATAATAACCAGCCTGAGTGTGATCAGTAATTACAACACTTTCAAAATCAATACCCGCTCTTTCTGCCTCTACAGTTGAAAGACCTGTTCTGGCTATTTCCACTCCAAAGAGTTTTGCCACTGCACTTCCAAGGGTGCCCGGGAATTTCTCCACATCTCTATCGAAGGCGGCATTGGCTCCGGCGTATCTTCCACTTCTATTTGCATTGAGAGCGAGGGGAACAAAGGCGGGTTTTCCAGTTATTCTGTGTTTGTACTCGGCGCAATCTCCAGCTGCAAAGATGTAGTGGAAATTGGTTCTCAGGTAATCATTTGTTTTGATGGCTCCAGTTTCACCAAGTTCAATGCCTGCCTCTTTTGCAAGCTCCACATTGGGTTTGACCCCGATCCCCACCAGTACGAAGTCAGCTTCCACTGTACCATTGTTTGTGATAACCCTTTTCACCTTCCCATCTTCTCCCTCAAAACCTTCAACCTTTGTTTCAAAGAGGAATTTAACACCATTTTTTTCCATCTCATCTGTGGCAATTTTTGAGATATCGGGATCCATGGTACCAAGAGCATGGGGAAGAAGCTCAATAACCGTAACATCAAGTCCGATTCTTTTAAGGTTCTCCGCCACTTCCAGACCAATGAATCCCGCTCCAACAAGAACAGCCTTCCGGGGTTTTTCCTCAACTAAAAACTGTTTGATCCTCAAACCATCTTTCAATGTTCTGAGGTAAAAGATATTTTCCAGCTCTCCACCGGGGACATTCAATCTGATGGGAGATGCGCCGGTTGTGTAAACAAGTCTGTCAAATTCCATTTCAAACTCTTTATTTTCCTCTTTGTTCAGCACCTTTACTTTTTTATTTTTTGCGTCCAGTTCCACCACTTCGTGATTGATTCTCACATCAATTCCTCTCTCTTTTCTTGCTTTTTCCAGAGGTAAAACAAGGAGAGAGTTAGGATCCTTGATGACATCCCCCAGGTAGTAGGGAATACCGCAGGCTCCATAGGAGATGTGGGGATCTCTCTCAAAAACCACAACCTCCAGATCCTTATTTCTCCTCTTTGCCTGACTTGCGGCACTCATTCCCGCAGCAACTCCGCCTATTACTATCAGTCTTTCTCCCATCCTGTTACCTCCTTTTCAATGTTTTAAGGTTAGTTTAACCTTTTAATTTTCCTTTTGCAATGAAGGGGGGTAAAATTCACCATCATTGTTAAAAGCTGGAGCCTTTTCTCCAAAGTCCTCCTTTGATAATTGTTCAATCAATTTGAGTGCCCTCTGTTCACTATCTGTGACTGGTCCCCCTGGTGGTTTCTGTATAAATGAAAAGATTCTTCCTTTTATAAATTTTCCATCCCTGTCAAGTTCAACCCTGACAACAGGTGCCAGTCCCTCTTCCTTTTTAAGGGCAATCCATCCGTATGTGCAGAAGTTCCCCAGACTGTAAATGATAAGGCGTTTCCGGTAAACTTCCATGCCTCGTGGAACATGTGGTCCATGGCCTATAATGAGGTCTGCTCCGGCATCTATAGCTCTATGTGCAAATCGGTAAATGTTGCCACGATCCTCTCCATAGAAAATCTCTTCCTCATCCTTTACGTGAAGTGCAGATAGCCCCTCTCTCCCATTGTGGACTGAAATCAACAGGATGTCATATTTATCTGATAGTTCCTTGACTCTTTTGAGTATCTCTTCGGGGTATAGTATACTCCCCGGGGGTGGTCCGAAAGAAACAGCCATAAGGGCAATTTTTATTCCCCTTATATTGAAAGTTGCAATTTTTTCATCTTTTGTGGCAAACTGGATTCCAACCTTTTTCAAAGTGTTTTCCGTTTCTTTCAGGCCACACTCTCCAAAGTCAAATGTGTGATTGTTGGCAAGAGATAGGATATTGTACCCAGCTTCTTTAAGTGTAACAACAAATGTTACTGGAGATCGGAATGCGTATACTTTTCCTTTTTTCACTTTTTTTACACACAGACAATTATCATTGAGGGTCTCTTCAAGATTTCCAAAGATAATATCTCCGCTTTTCAGAATGGGAAGGGCTTCATTGAAGAGATTTCTTCCTCTGTCGGGAGGTAAAAAGGGATGAGGAAAGGTCGTTCCCAGCATTATGTCGCCTGTGAGAACAAGAGTAATTGACCCGGCATCCAGAAGAGTGGCAGTTAAGAGGGGAAAAATCAGAAGAAAAACTTTTCTCACCATTGAAAAATATTTTACAAATCTTCTAATGTTTTACAAATTTTGCGAAAATGTCTACCGGAGTATAATATTTCAGAAATGAAAGCGGACCTGATAAACAGAATATTGTGGGTGGTTTTCCTCTTTCTCCTCTTTCTATTTTTCTTTCTTCTTTATATGAAGCTGCTACGCCGAATTTCAGGTGTAAGTGAAACGAAGAGCGAATTTGCCGCTCTTA
>JALSQH010000107.1 GCA_026985515.1 bacterium | reverse complement strand
ACATTGTGGGGCACAGACAATATTTATGTTGCAGATGCTTCCCTGTTTCCCACCTCAGTAAAAGTAAATCCCTATGAGACGGTAATGTTGATGGCAAGGTATGTGGGGGAACAGGTTAAAAAGTCATTAATTGGATAAGATTTTCCACACTCAAATCCCTTTTTCTTTCCTGAACAATGATTATATTTTTTAAAAAGGAGGGGTAGCAATGAAAATTGCGATGGTTGCTCCTCTTTTTGAAAGTGTACCTCCAAAACTTTACGGAGGAACAGAAAGGGTTGTACACTATATAACAGAAGAGCTGGTAAAAAGGGGACATGATGTTACCCTTTATGCAAGCGGGGATTCAGTCACCTCTGCAAAGCTGATTCCGATTGTGCCCGAAGCACTAAGATTGAGTGGAGTTAAAGACCCTGTTCCATATATTCTCATGCAGGTGGAAAAGGTTATTGCAGATTCAGAACAATTTGATTTGATCCATTCACACATTGACTATTTTATGTTTCCATTTACCAGATACATTAAAAAACCTGTCATTCATACAATGCATGGGAGACTTGACCTGCCTTATTTACCTGAGATGGTAAGAAAATATCCTGACCTAATGCTTACCGCAATCAGCCACTCACAGAGGAAGTTACTGAAAGAGGGTAATTTTATTGCAACCATTTATCATGGATTACCGGAAGATCTCTACACTTTTAACCCGGATCCCGATGATTATGTTCTTTTCCTGGGAAGAATATCTCCTGAAAAAAGACCTGATCTTGCTATAAAAGCAGCAATTAAGGCTGGAGTAAAAATCATTGTGGCAGCCAAAATTGATAGAGCAGATCAGGAGTATTACGAAAAAAATATAAAAGAATTACTCAAACACCCACTGGTAGAATTCATTGGAGAAATTAATGACGAACAGAAAAATGAGATAATAGGTAATGCAAAAGCACTGCTAATGCCCGTTGACTGGCCAGAACCCTTCGGATTGACAGCCATTGAAGCCCTTGCATGTGGAACTCCGGTCATAGCAAGACCATGTGGTGCTCTCAGAGAAACAATAATAGATGGTGAAACTGGTTTTTTGAGAAAGGACATAGATGGTCTCGTAAGAGCGATAAAAGAGATTGATTCCATCGATAGAAAAAAATGTCGGAGTTACTTTGAAGAAAATTTCACAGTGAAAAAAATGGTTGACAGGTACGAAAAAGTTTATAATGAAGTGATTGAGAAATTCTCAACCCCAGCAAGGGTAAGAAAAATTGGAGAGGAAATTCATAAGTGGTAGCTGGTATGTAAAATACACTGACGTAGTTGCAAATACAAGAAAATTATCTTTGAAAGAACATGAAGCCTTTGTAGTGGTTGATCAGCAGGGTGATATTCCATGTGTAGGTAATAATGAACTGGGATATTACTTCAGGGATACCAGATTTCTGAGTGGTCTTGAATTTTTTCTGGAAGATAAGAGACCCCTTTTCCTTTCATCTGACATCGGTAATCTGGGTGCGGAAATCAGAGCAATTCTTACTAATCCGGATATGGAAATAAACGGAATTTTTATACCCCGTTCCACAATTTTTATTCAGAAATCCTACCTGCTTTTTAATGACAATCTTACCGGAAATATCCACATAAAAAACTTCTCCGAAACTCCCCTCTCTCTAAAAGCGAACCTCTGTTTAGGTGCAGATTTCAAAGATATTTTCGAGGTTAGAGGAAAAAAAAGAGAACAAAGAGGAACCCTCTTTTCTCCCGTAGTTCACAATTCCACCTTAATCTTTAAGTACAGAGGCGCAGATAAAATCCTCAGAACGACATTTGTAAACATTCACATACCGTTTGAAGTGGAAGAAATTATAACTCAAAGTGAGAGTGCATGCGTGAGGATAAAATTTAAACTGATACTCCCTCCCAAAGGAGACCAGTCAGTCACGATTCAAGTATCACGGGATCATCCTGAAAAAAATGTAAAGAGCTATGCAGAATTGATAAAACTCAGAAGGGAAAAGCTTATCTCCTATTTGGATAAATTTGCTTACATAAGAACCGATAACGAAAAAATAAATGAAATAATCTCGCGGGCTGCAAAGGACCTGAATCTGATGATAACAATAACAGAAGAGGGACCTATCACCTATGCAGGGATACCCTGGTTTTCAACTATATTTGGAAGAGACTCTATTATCACAGCCTATCAACTTCTCCCCTGGTATCCGGAGCTCGCCAGAGGAACATTAAAATTTCTTGCAAAATATCAGGGTAAAACTCTTGATGATTTCACTGATCAGGAACCAGGGAAAATAATTCACGAACTCAGACAGGGAGAACTGGCAAATCTGAGAGAAATTCCTTTTATTCCCTACTATGGAACTGTTGATGCTACTCCCCTTTTTCTCATCCTTGCAGGTGAGTATTTTGAAACAACGGGTGACATTGAATTTATAAAAAATTTAAAAGAAAATCTTTTGATGGCATTCAAATGGCTTACAGACAGAGACTACAACCCCAATATCTCTGAAGAAGGGTTTCTCTTTTATAAAAGAAGATCCCCCTACGGACTTGACAACCAGGGATGGAAGGATTCCGGGGACTCCATTACATATTCAAGCGGGAAAATTGCCAGACCACCCATAGCCACGATTGAGGCACAGGGATACAAATACAGGGCTCTGGTATCCTTTGCAGATTTGATGAAGCACATAGACAGAAACAGCAACCATATTGAAATAGCTTTAAAAGAAGCTGAAAGGGTGAAGAAAAATATTCATCTCTTTTTTCAATATAAAAGACGCAATTTTTATGCGATAGCATTAGATGGTAAGAAAAGAAGATGCAATGTTATTTCCTCTAATCCAGGACATCTTCTCTTCAGTAAAGTGGTCAGCAAAAACGAGGCTGAAAAAATTGTAAACATTCTTCTTTCTGAGGAGATGTTTTCAGGTTACGGAATAAGGACACTTGGAACACGAGAAAAAAGGTTCAACCCCATCAGTTACCACAATGGCTCTGTATGGCCCCATGACAACAGCATCATTGCAGAGGGAATGTCCTTTTACGGTTTTCGAAAGGAAATTGGTGAAATTTTTATTTCTATCCTTGACGCAGTATCCTTTTTCCCCAACTTCAGAGTACCTGAACTCTTCAGTGGATTTGAAAGAACAGAATTCCATGGACCAATACCATATCCCACTGCCTGTTCTCCCCAGGCATGGGCTAGCGGAAGCATTTTTCTTATGATAAAAGCAATGCTTGGTTTAAATGTTAATGCAATTGAAAGAACACTTTACATTAGCAGGCCTTACATACCACGGGAAATTACACGCTTCATAATAGAGAATTTGAGGACACCCGATGGCATTTTCAATATAATTTTCAAAAAAGAGGAAAAGGCTGTATCTGTTGAAGTAATCAGGAAACCCCATAAGTGGAAAGTACAGTTGATTTAAAAAGTTAATTTTGACC
>JALSQH010000106.1 GCA_026985515.1 bacterium | reverse complement strand
TCGCCCTGAAATACACCTGATCCACATCTTCGGGAGTAATGTACGCAGGGGATGGTTCCGCCGTTACCTCTTTGAAATAAACCCACCTGAAACTCCACTTCTTTCCTCTGTGAAATTTCAAGAAATGCCTTGATAGATGCAGGTCATTAAAATTGAAAAGGGAATCAACACTCAAACCCCCTCTTCCACCATGATGGAACTTCTTACCTGCATGCAGGTCCCAATTTAAAAGCGGGTTAAATAGAAGAAAAAGTGCTAAAAGGAAGGAAGGAAGGAAGAGAGTTAACTAATTGAAATTTAAAGTTTTTCATATCTACCCTCCCATTTAAATCATTTTTCAATCTTTTAATACTACAGTTTTTTGGAAAAGTCAAGTGGTTGCATTATTTCCACATGGTACACAACATAGGTACCACCCTTATTTAAGAGTTGACTCGAATTATAGATTTTCCTTTTCTGATGGATATGTTTTCTTGATGGATGAAAGCAAAAAAAGAATCTGCAGAATCTATTTAAGATATGTTGCTGCTTCTTTGATAACGCCTCCCCTCAGGCTGCTGGGCTACAACCTGAGGGGAAAGAAAACCTCAACAAGGAGATCCAAATGCTAAAGAAATTATACCAAAAATTCTACAATAATAAAAATTTCTCCGCTGCAAGGCAAATTATCAGAGAATTACTGGTAAAAAATAACGGAAATGTTTCTAAGACTGCAAGAGAGTTGGGTGTTTCAAGGAAAACCGTGAGAAGAGCAAGAGATGGTACTCTAAACAATCTTCCCAAAGCTCCTAAAAACCCAAAAAATAAAATCTCTGATTGGGAAACTATAGCTATCATCTCGGAAGCCAAAAAATTGAAAACCTACGGCTACAGAAAACTCACCAGACATTTTGAAAAAAAATATGGAATCAAACTCCCTCCACATAGAGTCAGGTATGTACTGAAGAAAAACGGCTTTTCTCCTTCAAAAAGTAAAAGAAAACGCTCTGCTTCACATACTCCACTTTATAACTATTCCTCTCTCCTGCCTTTCCAGGAAATCCAGATTGATACTAAATACATCAAAGATAAAAGTGCCCTTACCACCGAAGGATATCAAAACATCACCAGATACAATCTCCCTCTCTATCAGTGGACTGCTGTTGACGCAGCAACAAGAATAAAATTCACCGCTTTCTCTTACTCTCTATCTGTTACCTACGGACTGACATTCATAACAATGGTTGTCCTGTGGCTTAGAGCTCATAATGTAAGACATAACATCAGAATAAGAGTGGATAATGGCAGTGAATTTACCTCCGGAAGCATCAAAAAACTCCTCGAGATAAATGAATTCCTCTCACAATTCGGAGCAGAGCTATATACAAATCCGCCAGGTGCAAAATGGCACAACGCAATTGTAGAAAACCTTCACAGAAAAGACGATGAATACTTCTACATACCCCTGTTCCCTTACATAAAAGATACCCGAAACTTCCTGCTATGGGTCAGAATCTGGCAGGATGTATGGAATACCCGGAGAGAACACAATGGAATAAACATGAAAGGAAAAACTCCTTTTGAAAAATTAAGATCTCTTGATCTGCTGATAAACCCCAATGTAGTTAACTATCCTGTAATCCTGTTTGAAACTTTGTTTGCTGAAGCCTACAATGAAATTATGAGAATGATTAACTTCAATCTCACCACCCTCCTTAAACACCCCTCAAAAGGTGGTACCTATGTTGTATCTCAGTGTCAGTGGTTGCATTATTCCAAAATCTGAATTAAGAGATTTATTATTTTAAAACATGACTTCATATTCTGACATCACCCAGAGAGCGACGACAAATGATATGCTGATTTATAGGCAAAAAAAGCTGACGCTGTATTAACCGGATTTCTATCCGAGGATTTCGGCTTATAATGTTGCTTACAATTGAAATAAGACAGATGATAAATTTTAATCTTGCCATTATAGTAAGACTCTCAAAAAAGGGGGAGGTACTTAAGTTATCAATAAGTATTTTCATCTCCTGCAAAGAAGATGTAATCACGTAATTAAAACCACATCGTTTTGAAATCACTAAGAAAATAATTCTTGACAAAAATGATAAAATATTATACAATGATAAGAAACTTAAATTCTGAGGAGGAAAATCAGCAATGAATGGAGAGAGAATCATTGATGCAGAATCACGCCAGTATATTCTTGAGAGATTCAGAGGGGAACTCGTTGAGCCGGTAACAATCGATATTTTTACCTCGAGACTGGCTGCCCCGGGTGCAAATCTGGACTACACAAACTTTACACTGCAGTTCATCAGGGAACTTGCAGAACTGGCAGACGGGAAAATAATCGTCAGAGAATACAGCCTGAATGATCAGGAGGCCAGAGAAAGAGATGTGAAAATGTCCCCGACTGTTCACATTGGCTGGGATAAGGGGTATCTGATTGAATATATGGGTGCTCCAGCCGGTTATGAGGCTTCGGCATTCATAGATACAATTATCCAGGTTTCCCAGAATAAATCAGGGCTTGCAAAGACATCAGAACTGCTCCTCAAATATGTCAACAGACCTGTTACAATCATGTGTTTCGTAACACCAAGCTGTCCATACTGTCCACAGCAGGTGCTTCTGGATAACAGAATTGCAATTGCGGCAAAGGGGGTCGTGAAAGCGGTGTGTGTCGAGGCTGAAGAAAACATGGAATTATCAAACAGGTGGCGGGTGAGATCAGTTCCTCAGCAGGTAATCAATGATGATCCCGATTCTATAACCATTGGCGTGCAGCCTGAATCTCAGTTTGTAAAACAGGTGCTGGAGTATGGAACTGATCCAGATACTCTGAAAAAGGCAATGCAGGAATATGAAAATGCCATTAAAGAGGCCACAAAATTAGTTGACAATCCTGATCATCCTGTCATTTTGACTGATGACAACTTTGAGGAAGCCATAAAAAAGTATCCACTCCTTGTTGTTGATTGCTGGGCTGAATGGTGTCAGCCATGTAAGATGATAGCACCCATAATAGAAGATATGGCTCAGGAGTACCAGGGGAAAATAGTTTTTGGAAAGCTTGACACCGACAACAATCCGCTTACCGCGAACAAGTACAGAATCAGATCAATTCCAACATTACTCATTTTCAAAAATGGCGAACTTGTTGATCAGATTGTTGGAGCCATGCCAAGAGCTCAACTTGAACCAAAAATCGTCAGGCATCTGGAAAATAGTGAGCCAGTGTAGTATAATTATAGTTGATGCTGTTTGAGAAGAAAATTCTGGTTGTTGACGATAGCGAAGCAGTTGTCAAAACCCTCCAGACTTTTCTGGAGATAGAGGGGTATGAGGTTGTTGTGGCAAGATCTGGGGCGGAGGGGTTTAAGCTGGCCAAGGAAGAAAAGCCCGACCTCATAATAACCGATTTTGTCATGCCAAACATAAATGGTTACCATTTTGCCAAGATGTTAAAGGCTGATCCGGATACGAA
>JALSQH010000105.1 GCA_026985515.1 bacterium | reverse complement strand
CTTCGGGCTCAGCAAGTTGAATCCAGTTAGCTCCAACTGCATTTTTTACCTTCACTTCATTAACATCAAAATCACCACGAACCAGCACAACCACTTCACCCTTATCGGTTGAATACACAAGGGTTTTTATCATCTTTTCCGGTGAGACATTGAGATATTCGCTCACCTCTTCAATGGTTCTCCTGTCTGGAGTATGCACCTTTTCAAGTGGTTTCTCCTCTTCGTCAGAAATTTCATAATCTGTCATAAAATCTGCTCTCTCCACATTTGCAGCATATCCACATGATGGACAGGATACAATCTCATCCTCCCCCGTCTCCGCGAGCACCATAAATTCGTGGGAATCTGTTCCACCAATGTTACCCGTATCAGCCTCAACCACTCTGAATTCCAGTCCACACCTTTTAAATATCCTGGAGTAAGCCTCATACATTGCATTATAACTTTTATCCAGTCCCTCCCAGTCTGCATCAAAACTATATGCATCTTTCATTATAAACTCTCTTCCCCTCATGAGCCCGAATCTGGGACGGGGTTCATCCCTGAATTTTGTTTGAATCTGGTATAGATTCAAAGGTAATTGCTTATATGACCTGACTTCCCTTCTCACTATATCAGTGACAACTTCCTCATGGGTTGGACCAAGACAGAATTCTCTGTCGTGCCTGTCCTTAAATCTCAAAAGCTCCTTCCCATAAACATCCCACCTTCCACTTTCCTTCCACAGTTCTGCAGGAATTACCATGGGCATCAATATCTCCAGAGCACCTGCACGGTCCATCTCCTCTCTCACGATATTTTCAATTTTTCTGATCACCCTCAACCCCAGTGGAAGGAAATCATAGATTCCTGCAGCTACCTTCCTGATAAATCCACCCCGTATCAGATACTTGTGGCTGATAATTTCCGCTTCTTTCGGATCCTCCTTCAGCGTGGGTGCAAGATACCTGGATAATCTCATCTTATCTCCTCCATTTCAAGGGAAAATTTCAGAGGCACTTCTATCCTTACCTCGTCGGGAAGTTTCCCGAAATCAATCCTTTTTACCACATCTTCCGCGCACTTTTTGAAAACAGCTGGAGGTTCCGGCTTCCAGATCATTTCCCTTACCCTTCCCATCCTGTCTATAACAACAGTCAGGAGCAATTTTCCATAAAAAATCTTCCGCTTTCTTATTGCAGTCAGGTAGCAGAGTTCAAACTCTGGCTGAACATTTTTAATTTTATCTCTTACGCCTTTAAACTGCAAAGTGGAAGCTTTCTTTAAAGCAACCTTACCACCCCCTGATAAACAGGAAGAGATAAATAGAAGAATCAGTAGTGCTGAAAAACCTTTTCCACTTCTCTGCATTTACCCTTCCATTCCTTTAAGTGAGCCTCATGGCTTCCATTTCTGTAAAAGTCTATTTCAACAAAAGTAAACCTCAGATTTTTTCCAAAGTGAACAAGATCAAGATCTATCATCTCTATCCAGCACCCCGTGTTGAAGTACTTTTTTCCATTTTTGAAACTCTTAAACATCATTTTATGGGTGTGACTGAAAATCACTGTGTGATAGTCAGTAGTTGCGAGTATTTTTTCCGCCTTTCTGTCCAGGGGCGTAGAAAAAAATGAATGCTCTTTAATGATTTCAAAAGATTCCCTTAAACTTGTTCTGTACCACTTTGATCTAATAAACTGTTTGCTCAGGAAAAACAGAAATGACTTGAGCAGTGCCCAGATACCCCAGAAAAAATCATTTATCAACGCCCACCTAAAGTAGAGAGAAAAAGGTCTTACCTTATCAACATAGGGTCTTTTAAGTCGTAATTTGTTCAGAATACTTATAACATAAACACTGCCCCAGGGTAGATTAACAATTGGCTCGGGAACACCTCTGGTGATAAATAGTTCATCTTCCTTGTAGCGATTTGACGGTTCATACTGCTGTCCATGTTCAATAAGATACCCATTTAACTCATATCTCATCCCTGCGTAGTGGTAGGGAACACCTATTACCTCCTCAAGGCGGTCTCTAACGCGAGGAAAGAGAAATCCTGCATCATGGTTTCCCTGGACATATACAAGCCTCCGGTTTGGCTTGGAAAGAAATTTCCTCAGCGCTTCGAAGAAAACTGGATGACCCTCTACTATTTTGTTGAACCTATACAGAGAATTTTCCTCTGTAATGCGAGCCGGATACTCCTCTCTGTAGTCAACCTGGAGGAGATCAAAAATGTCCCCATTAAACACAAGCTCTATCTGAGCCGATGGATGCATTTCATCATAATATTGAAGAAATTCAGCGAACTTATCATCGTAAAAAAAATCTTCCAGAAAATTTAAACTTCCATCTTCATTGTATGTGCCCTTACCCAGGTGAAAGTCTGAAACAACAAGCACTATTTTTTCAATTTTTTCTTTAGACATGGTTAAAAAATTCTTCGATTATTTTCTGCAATTTTTCTGAACAAACCACTTCCTTGGAGCTGACAAGAAAAAGCACATTTTTCTCTCTTCTGAATGCAAGATTGTAAGATATTTTACTTTCTTTTTCAACAATCAGCAATCTCACCTCATCACCCCTGTCATACACAACTTTTACAATCCAGCCATCAACCTCTCTGAAATAACCATCAGATAATGGTTTAGATTTCACCGGTCTGAATTCAGCATATTCCCACACAAGCCCATCATCTATGTAATCTTCTTTTTTCAGAAAACTCCATTGAAAAAGATTCCTCCCCTCTTCAACCCACTGTGTCTCGTATCTGGTGAATACTCCCCGGAAGAGATTTGCCTGAGGTTTTGCTGGAAGTGGTCTGAAAATTCCCATTTTTCTAAGAGAATCTGAAAATTCATAAAAGATGGGATAATAATCTGTGGAAAGATGAACAACTCCTCCTGTTTTTAACCTGTCACTTATCAATCTAATAAAGTAACTGTAACTTATTCTCCGCCAGTACTGACCTTTTCTGGGCCAGGGATCAGGATAATTGATAACTATTTTGCTGATTGACGCATGGGGGAAAACATCCCTCAAAACCCTCTTCCCATCTCCGAGCAGAACCACTCCCTCACCACCCGCATTTTTAATTTTTCCAATAAGCTTGCTAACTCTCTTCTTTTTTATGTCTGACCCCACACATAGATAATTCCCTGTTAAAGCCACCCAGAGAAAAAATTCACCGTTTCCCGTACCAATTTCAAAAAATAGTTCCCCTCCTCCTGCCAGATGCTCCCTTATCTTAAAATAAGCGGAAGGCCAGTCTGTCGTAATTGTCATTAGAGGTCCAGGAATTTTGAAATTATTTCAAGCATGATCTCCGAAGTCCCGCCACCAATAGTTCCTATTCTCGAATCTCTCCAGTACCTCTGAATTGGAAAATCCATTGTGTATCCATAACCACCATGAACCTGAAGAACGTAATCTGTAACCTTGTTGCTGAGTTCTGTGGCAAAATACTTGGCCATAGTGAGTTCCTTTATGGCATTCTTACCCTCGTAATAGAGACACAGGCCATGATAAGTTAACCTCTTTGCCGCCTCAACAAGGGTGGCAA
>JALSQH010000104.1 GCA_026985515.1 bacterium | reverse complement strand
GGGTGGTTATGGAAAGAAGAGATTACAATGGAAATCTCGAGATGAGAAAGATTTTGACCAGATTTTCCAATCCATCCTTTTTCTCTCTGGCAAAGAGCATTAATTATATCTGGGTTTTACTTGGTGGTGATGTGACAGAGTTACTTAAACTGGATTTTAATGGTAGCGTTATAGATAAATTGAGAATTGATGGGGAGTGGAATAAAGGGAAACTTTCCTCATGTACCGACCATGTTGCCCTTATTTTAAACGGAGATAATTCATCATATCTCTACAGAGCTTATGAAGACATGAGTTACGAAGTGGAGGAGATACAGGGAGCGGAGGAGTTTGATTTTACATGCTATGACAACGAGATATATCATGTCTTCTCAAACAATCGCCTCTATCTGGCAGATATAACTGATACAACAGAGAGTATTTTGAGAAGTTCCGAAGGTGGTTACTCAATTGCACTGACAGTTGCGGCTGAGGGATGGAGAATTCTTTATCAGAGGATAAATGGTCCTTTTGTTTCCCTTGCCTCAGAAACTTTTGATGGAGAGGTAACAGATTATGTAGTTGCAGATTATCTGACATTCCCAGTTTTTGTGAGAAAGGATGAGTTTGCCGGGTTTTACCCCTCTGGTGAGACACCCTCAATTGTTTATGGAAAATTTGGAACTGATGGTGTGAATCTTTACCCGATTTCAAGTTCCACACCTTTATCTCTTGACGCAATTTATTCTGATGGTGTAACTTTTGTGACTTTTCAGGATTCATGGAACTCCTCTCTATATATGCTCCGATGGGAAAATTCCTGGTTAATGAAGCCCCTGATCCAGACAGATTATTACACATATTTAGATGTGGTAACAACCTCATCCAGTGATTTTGCCCTCACAGACGACCTCAGAGGTATGAAAAGTATTGTCTCCCTTTCTGCCGGCAGTGTGGTTACTTCAGATACCTCTATCCTTCATATGGCTTCAGATGGAGAAAATATTTACATTCTGACAAAAGATGAAAGTCAAACTCTCCATATTTTGAAAACTGACCCAGACTTTTCCTCCCACTCAACCATTGATCCTGGTGTGAAGGGTGATGATGGAAGGATCTGCGTTGGACGGGGGATTTTTCTTACATACTTAAGTGACGGAATTCTTTATGCAGGAGTAATTACCAGCGTTTCACAGGGAGGGGACAGTAAGATGATGACTGAAATGATTGGATCGGGGAATAGATTCAGGATAGCATGTGATGATGGAAAAGCGATTGTCAGCAGAATTTACACGAAAGATGGCAGGGTGTATGGTGATGTTGGTCTTGTATATTTGAGTTCTGCCACGGAAGTTACGGTGAAGGATCTGTGGTCTACAATAATGACATCCTACTCTCCTTCTATTTATGGGAAGATATCTGGTGAGGTCGTGGATATATTTTACAACAACGAGGGGATAAACTGGGTCAGGGTTGACACATCTGGAAATCAGATTAACAGTGGTAACTATTTCGGTGAATTAAAACCGGTTGATTTTAATGAGAGTGATGATTTGAAATTTGTTGTGTTCAGAGAGCTTACTGGAGGAGACCTCTACCTTGGCAGATATATCGGTGGAAGGTGGTATTTTGCACAGGTTGATTCTAATGGAGATTGTGGAAGTTACCCCTCTGTGATAACTGGGAGTGGCTATAACTCCATTTACTATCTCTGTGGAGGAGGAATCTACAGAGCCCTTTTCAGGTAGAGACGGAGGAGGAAAACGGTCCCGCCGCAGACCTGCTTCCTACTTCAAAAACAACTTTTCATAGATATAATCAACCAGATGCCTGACTTTCAGTTCCCCACTGAGATACTTCTCCTTACCTTCGTTCAACTGGAGAATACATCCAGGGCACTCAGCCACAAGATACTCTGCTCCCGTTTCCTCCACATTTCTCATCTTCCTCTGCAGTATCTTCTGTGAAGTCTCATACTGCTTTACTGAAAATGACCCTCCAAAACCGCAGCATACATCTGCTTCCCTCATCTCCACGAATCTTCCTGCATTTCTCAACAAAGCACGGGGAGCTTCTCTCACCCCTATTCCCCTGTTAAGATGGCAGGAATCATGATAGGTAACCTTTTCGGGAGAGGGAAAAATGTCTCTATCCACACCAATAACCTGAAGCATAAATTCTGAAACATCCATAATCCTCTCCGAAAAAACCCTTATCTCTTCAGCAGAAAGTGTGGAGAATTCTGCAAATTCCCTGTAATAATTTTTAAGGGTATTTTCACATGAGCCGCAGGCAGAGATGATATGATTTATCTTATATCTGTTAAAGAGCCTCACATTGTGTTCCATGGATTCCAGAAACTCATCCATGAATCCACTGGAAAGGGCGGGCAATCCACAGCAAATCTGTTCCTCTGGTGCAATCACCCCCCACCCATAATGATTCATAATTTCAACGAGATGAACCCCTGTCAGGGGATATAGATACCTTATGAGACAGCCTGTGAAAAAGAGGACTTTTTTTTCAAATTTACCCTGATCCGGCAGTTCTGAGTAGTAACTGAAAAAATCCTTATCAGGAATTTGAGGAAGGTATTTGTCAATCCCTCCAATTCTCCACCTCAATCTGTACAGATCCCCCTCCTTTATCATCAGCTTACTTTGAAGAACGGAAATAACCCTTTCACCTGTTTTCAACAGTGAATTTCTGTTGAATATTGCGTATGCTTCTTTCTCAAGTTTGCTTTTCTCCACAAGTGACCTTCCCAGAAGCACGATTTTGTATGTATGTACCTCATTGGGGCAACCCTCCACGCAGGCTTCACAAACAGTACATGATTCAAGAATCTTTCCCATCTCATCTACTGACCCACCCTCTTTCAGAAAGAGCATGAGAAGAGAGTTCTTCCCCCGGGGAGAGGTTTTCTCCATGTTTTCTTCAGAATAAACGGGGCATAGATGCCTGCATGCACCGCATCTGGCACACTTTGAAACTTCCCTTTCGATCTGTTTTACGATTAACTCTCGATTCATCAGAAAATTTTGCCTGGATTCAGAATATTATCGGGATCAAAGGCCCTTTTTATTTTCTTCATCAATTCAATTTCTTCTTCTGTGAACTGCTTTCTGAGAAGTTCCTTTTTCATAATTCCAATTCCATGCTCCCCTGAAACTGTCCCGCCCATTTTAATCACCTCTTCCACCATCTCCTCAGTTGCCCTCCACGCTCTTCTCCTCTCATTTTCATCTTTTCTGTCATGAAGGTAGTTAACGTGGATATTACCATCCCCCGCATGGCCAAAATCTGCCACTAAAATGTTGTGTTTTTTCGCTATCCTGTATGATTCGGCAATTAACCTTTTCAGGTCGCTTCTTTTTACAACCACATCTTCGTTGAATCTGTTTGGTTTGATTTTTGAAAGGGAAGCGGAAATTGATCTCCTTATTTTCCAGAATTTCTCTCTCTGTTCCTCATTTTCGGCACGCAGAAATTTAACATTCCTTTTCTCAAAAAAGTTTTTCAGCTCCCCTGCCCAGTGCTCAACTTCCCCTCTGTTGCCCATATTTTCAATGAGAAGAACCCCCTCTGTTCCCGGAAAATTCACACCAAGATAGCTCTCAACTGCTCTGAGGGAGAAACCATCAATAAATTCAAGAGTTGAGGGAAGACCAATGGAAAGTATTTCGGGAACAAGAGAAATGGCATCCTCAGGTGTTGAGAATTGGGCAAGGAAGGTTTCTTTCCATCGGGGAAGAGGAATGAGTTTTAAGGTTATCTCTGTAATGATACCCAGTGTTCCCTCAGAACCCACCAGCAACCTGGTTAAATCATAACCTGCGACATCTTTTATGGTTTTGCTTCCTGTATGAATAACTGTCCCATCGGGAAGAACCACTTCCAGAGCCATAACATAATCCCTTGTCACTCCATACTTGACTGCTCTGAGACCCCCTGCGTTTTCTGCAACGTTACCTCCGATGGAAGAGAAATTTCTGCTCGCAGGATCTGGAGGATAGAAAAGACCCACTTTTTCCACTTCCCTGTGCAGAACGGAAGTTATAACACCCGGCTCCACCACAGCATAGTGATTTATGGTGTTTATCTCTTTGATTCTGTTCATCTTTTCGAAGGAAAGAACAATTCCTCCCTCCACGGGAAGAGCTCCTCCACTCATACCACTTCCTGCACCTCTGGGAACAATGGGAATCCCATACTTACCGGCAAGTTTAACAATTCCCACAACTTCTTCTCTGTTTGTGGGAAAGACCACAATATCTGGGTAGAATTCCAGAGCAGTGGCATCGTAGGAGTAAAGATACCTTTCTGCCTGTCTGGTGGAGATTCTTTCAGGTGGAAGGATATTTCTCAGATTTCTCAGGAGTGATTCAAAATCTACATTCATTCTCACAGAACTCAATTATATCTCCCGGTACAATTTCCTGTAATCTCAGAAAAACTTCAGCAGTGACAAGGGCATCACCCAGAGCCCTGTGCCTGCTTATGAAGGAGAGGTTGAAGTAGCTTGCAAGAGAATCAAGATCATTTCTTCTGAGTCCCAGAAGTTTTCGTGAAATTTGAAGCGTACAGATGCCACGTTGAGGGAATTCCACCCCTATTCTTGCAAACTCACCTTTTAAAAAGGAGTAGTCGAAGGGGAAATTGTGCGCCACCATATATCTGTTTGAAATGAAATCAAGAATGTCTGGTGCAACCTCTTCAAAGGAGGGTTTTCCCAGGAGTTTTTCATTGTTTATCCCTGTGATGGATGTGATTTTTGGTGGTATTCTGACACCGGGGTTAATGAGCTGGGAATAGGTTCTTACAATTTCACCTCTCTTAACTTCAACCATTCCTATTTCAATGATCCTTGCCCCCTTTTCAAAACTGAGACCTGTGGTTTCAACATCAACCACAACAAATTCATCCCGGGGAATTACAGGCTCGTAACTCCACAGACCATCTTCACCTTTTTTGAATCCAAGATTTCTCAGGATTCCATCCAGGAGCTCCTCAGCTCTACCTGTAAGATTCTTTATTTTGAAAAAATCCCTCAGGATCTCTTCAGAACTTCTTCTGTTCTTTAAAAGTTCAGTTTCCAGTTTCCTCAGCACTTTTTATTTCCTCTGAATGTGATGCAAGCCATTCCGCCATCGGTTTCCACACCAGTTCCGGTGCTTCTGAACCAGCCACAAGGCCTATATGTCCAAGAGGAACATATTTTAATTCCACTTTGCTGTGAGGTAAAAATTTTTTAATTGCCTCCACCGATGGTTTCGGGGCTATTATGTCAGTTGTTCCCACGAAAGATAAAACGTTAACTCTTATTTTAGAGAGATCAACATATCTGTTGCCAATTTTTAATTGACCTTTGCGCAACTTGTCATCCTTTATAAATTCACTGACAAACTGCTTGAAAGCTTCACCCGGGTAAGGAATAAAATCTTCTATCCAGTCATTTATCGTTTCATATGCAGCCACCCATTCTCTGTCCCAGTAATGATCCACAAGGGTTATGTATCTCTGAATATTTTTCAGCGGAGTGAGTATTCTGAAGCCATTTTTGGTAATGAAGGGTGGAATATTCCCCATCAGGTCTATTCCCTTCTTCACTCCGGGTAGCTCTATCAATCTCGCGAGAATGTTAAAGGGAAACATTTTGCCGTAATCTACCGGAGAACCAATGGTTACCAGATTCCTGACATGGAGGTTTTCGAAAATGGCTGTGTAGAGAAGGCTCATTATTCCACCCATGCTCCAGCCTATCAGACTCACCTCTTTTTCCCCGGTTAATTCCACAATTTTTTTTATGGCCTCCGGAATAAATTCTGTTACATAGTGATCAACACTTATGTACCTGTCGTGTCTCCTCGGAATACCAAAATCCACCATGAAAAGGTTGAAACCATAATTTACCAGAAACGCAACCATAGAATGACCGGGTCTCAGATCAAAGATTGTTGGCTTCACCATGAGAGGAGGCACTATAAGTACCGGGGTTCTGAACCTGATCCTCCTTGTGGGAGAGAGGTATCTGATGAGAGTTGACTTTTCCCACATCCAGACCACTTCATTGGGTGTTTCAATGGGAATGGTGAGAGGTCCAAGTGTGATTCTCTCGATGAAATTAACAATTCGCCAGATTGTTTTGTACTTTTCCGGATTAGCAGAGATCTCTTTTAAATCCATTTGCAAAACCGCTCTTTCCAATATATTATATATGAGATGCTTAATTTTTACCAGAATAGATGGTTTATCATAATTTTTCTAATCGCATTTCTGCCCATCTCCTGCAAGAAGAAAGAAGTTAACTACGCAGACAAAACGCCACCTTATGTGGTTGCCACATATCCAGAAAATGGTGCAACTGGAGTTACAGTTAACCTGGAAAAAATTGTTGTCACTTTCAGTGAGGACATTAACCCGGAAAGTGCCAACTTTTCGGCAATTCAGATAAAACCTGTAATTTATGGAGAGATAAGGGTTGTTGAAAATAAATTGAATCTGCTGCTTCATACGCCCCTGGAATATGATACAAGATACACCGTAACTCTTACAAAGAAGATTACTGATCTTTTTGGTAATCACATGAGATCAGACTACACTTTCTCCTTCTCCACCGAGCATGATACCATTCCGCCACCACCTCCCCTTTTCTTTTCCACTTTTTTTATAACCAATCAGAATCCCATAGTTGTAGGGGGAACAAAGCAGGCGAATTCAGGGATAAAGGTTAATGGAGAGGTATATGTTCCCGTTGATTATTCCACCAGTTTTTCCCTTCAGTTACCCCTTGTTGAGGGAAAAAATATTTTCAACGTTGTTGCTTTTGACAGAGCAGGAAATGAAAGTGACCCTGTAACTCTGACAGTCATACTTGACACACAGCCCCCACCGCCTCCCACACTTTTTTATCCGGTAAAAACCAGGGATTTTTCTGTAACAGTAACAGGGGTGAGGGAAGAGGGAAGTGAAGTTTTTCTTTACGACAGAGATACAAACTACCTTTTATGCGATGATAAAGAAGAGAGGGAGGAATGGAAATGTGTTCTGAATCTTAATGAGGAAGGTAAGAGGTGCTTTTTCCTCTATGCCGTGGATAGTGCAGGTAACAGGAGTGACACAGAAAATTTCTGCATAACCAGAGACATAACACCCCCATCATTCTTTTCCCTCAGTAATACAGATTCTGCAGGGAATGTAACTATCTTTTCCGGTGAAAAGGAAAGTAACAGCTACCTTTTCCTTAATGGAGTGTGGGACAGAGAAGATTTTTCTTCCTCTTCATGGAGTACAAATTTTGCAGTTAAGGATGGATTGAACATTCTCAATTTCTCCATAACTGATGATCTTTTCAACTCCATTCAGAGAATCTACAACTTTTACCACTTTTCAAAACCCCCTGTTCTCTATCTCTCCTATCCCATGAGGGGAACGGAATTCTCATCTCCAGTTACCAGAATCACACTCTTTTTCACACAACCTGTTACTCTTGCTCCTGATTGTGGAAAAGATGACTTACTTTACCAGTATGATGGCACGCCTTACAATGTTGACAGGATTGAGTGGAAGGGCAGAGAGGTAACTCTGATTCCCCTTCAGCCTGTGGAGGGGAGTGTAACGGGGCTTTATGTAAATAGTGACTGCTTTGTGAGAGACTTAAATAGTATGAACAATCCCCCCTGGTGGGTAGAGTATCCAGAAAGGGCAACTACTTCTGATGGAAAGGCGTGGTTCATACCTCTTAAAGATGTGGGAAGTGAATACGGCAGTTCTCCACCTTCTCCTCTTTACCCATATGCTATCACTACAGGTGAATGCGATTATTACAGCTGTGAGGTAACGATTTCTCCATTTTACTCTGACGGTGAAACAGGTTCAGAAGAAGTTCTTGTGGAAACCACCCTCTACAATTCTCAGAAATTTGTTACCACGACAACTGCTGATCAGGGAAGTCTTAATCTCCGTTTCACAAATCTCATACCATTTACCTGTCCAAAGGTGGAATTGAAGGTGAAGAACAATTCTGGAAACACTTTTTACACAGATAAAAAATTAACTCCCCATGTAAGCAAAGAGTATGTGAGAACAGTTACTGGTATAAATTCATGGGAATACTATGCTAAAGTGGTCAGTGGAGACTGGAATGGCGATGGAATACCGGATATTGCTATGGCTATTGTCAAAAACCCGGAGGAATATCCTTTCTCAAATGTGGAGGTTCTTCTCTTTACCCTTGATCAGGATGAGAAGTGGGATGGAGATTACAGAGTAATAAATCTTGGTTCAACTGGATATGGCCTTGCGGTGTCAGAGGGTGCTTCAGAAGATAAACTCCTGCTCCTTGACCCGGTACAGAAAAAACTGGGGATTTTTCAGTGGAGTATGAGTGTAACTGAATATGTGAATAGAGATGAAATAGCCTGGGTTGACCTTAACACAAAACTTCACCTGAATGATGGCAATCCTTTTGAAATGATGAATATCTCTTCAATTACTGGTAGAGAAAACAATTTTGCACTCCTCGTAAAAAGAAATAATGGTGACAACTTTTTTATCCTTGATGATAAAATGGAGATTCTGGACTCTCTTTACATCAGCGGAATCTTTCCCAAATATCCTGCCTTTCGTAAGGGAAACTTTGCAACAAGGGGGTGGGGCGCTGAGACCCTCTGCGTTTCAAATTTCTCTTACGACGACGGGAAAGGCAGAGTCCTGTGTTACTATGGAGGTGATGATTTCCCCCAGCATTATCCATTTTTCTCAGTCACAGACCCCACTGCAAAGATGTATTCAAATTTTGGATACCTCTTCACCCTTGTGGATATGAATGGTGATGGATTTGAGGATCTTATCTCATTTGAACATGGCAATCCAGGAAGATTTTTCATATATTACGGGGGTGATTATCCTGATAAAATTCCTGACGAGATTATAGATTACCCTGGAGGTTACTTTGCAGGGAAAATAAAGTTTAAAAAAAGGGAGTACCTCACAGGAAGCAACTTCTCCACGGGAAAAATGGAAATCATACTCAGAAGTGACAGAGGTTACAACTTTTATCCCATCTGCCTTAACGGGAGAGAGCTGAATATTTTCAGCAGAGTTTATCAGGTAGGAGAAAATCTTTACCTTTTGCTTGAATGTAACCGGAACAGTGACAGCGTTACCATTAGCTTTCTTTACCTGGAATAGGTCTTAACCTGACCTGTTCAATTTTTGAAGCATCAGATTTTACAACCTGAAATTCCCATCCGTTGTATTTCACAGTAGTCCCTACATCAGGTATGATGAATCCATTTTCCGCAATGATCAATCCAGCCACCGAGTCAACTTTTTCCTCAAGTTCCTCGTCAACTTCTATGCCAAGTTTTTCCCTCAGTACCCTTATGGGAGTATCTCCCCTCACGATTATGGAGCTCCCCTCAACTCTCATTATATATTTTTTTCTCTCCCTCTCCTGATCAAATTCGTCGGTTATATCTCCAATGATCTGTTCAAGAATATCTTCCATCGTTATAATACCCTCAAGACCCTCAGTTGCGGAATTTATGACTATGAGCATGTGTGATTTCTGATCCTGCATTTTTTTCAGAGCGTTAAATATACCTATATCCTCAGGAATGAAGTGAGCTGGTCTGAGAATCGAGAGCCAGCCCTTTTCTCTGATCTGATCAGATTTCGTTATGAGATCCTTCACATGAAGAAGTCCAACCACTTCTCCCTTCTCAATGTCAAGAACAGGATATCTGGAGTGTTTGGTTTTCTTTACCAGCTCCTCCACTTCCTCAAGGGTGGTTTCCGTTGAAAGGTATTTTACCTCTCCCCAGCTTATCAGAACATCTCCCACAGTTTCCTCTTCCAGATAAAGGAGAAGTATGCGTGAAACAATGTCAGAAAATTCCTGTTCCTGCTCTTTCCATTTATCCCTGTTTGCGTAGTAAAGTTGAATAAGATTTTTGAAGAATTCGTCCTTGAAGAGTGAAGTTCTCCTCAACCACCAGGGTATTTTTACCCTTTCTTCATTCCGTTTACTTTCTTCTTCCATTTTTCCCTGTAGTATTCCTCCTTTTCTTCCATTATCTTTGCCACTTTTTCCGGGACTCCTTCATGCTCATAATCGAATCCGTGAAGGATTCCATGAATAAGAAGTTCCCAGAATCTCTCAATTGGTTCCATCCCCGCTTCTCTGGCTTCACTCAGGACTCTGTCAGTGTTTATGAAAATCTCTGCAATGACAGGGTCAATTTCAGGATTGAAATCCTTCACATAAGAAAAAGTGATCACATTTGTATCACCATCCCGGTTGAGGTATTCTCTATTCAAGCGAGTGATGGAGTTACTGTCCAGAAAAGTTATCACAAACTCTCCCTCTCCGTAGCCCTCCTCTTCACTGATCATCCTGACCAGTTCTTTTACCTCTTCTTCGGGTATTTCAATGCGTTTCTGCTGATTTACTACCTCTGTCTTTACCATTTTCAGATGTTTCAACAGGTTTATTCAATTCCACGCCGGGATAATCTATTCTGTGATGAAATGCTCCAGAGAGTACCCTCAGGAAGCTTTCCTTTATTTTCTTTATGTCTCTGAAGGTGAGATCAGTTTCGTCGAGCTGACCATCTTCAATTATGCGGTTGACGATTTTATCTATCAGATACTGGACTCTTCCAAGACTTGGATCAACCAGTGTCCTTGAAGCTGCTTCAACAGCGTCTGCAAGCATTATTATGCCAATTTCTTTGGTTTGTGGCTTGGGTCCAGGGTATCTGAAATCATTTTCATCAACTCTTTCTGGATCTTCAGCTGTCTCTTTTGCTTTTTCATAAAAATATTTTATGAGGCTTGTCCCGTGATGCTGCTGTATTGCATCAATAATAACCTGTGGAAGATTGTACTGCTTTGCAAGAAGGACACCATCTTTCACATGGGAAATAATTATTTTTGCACTCATGTAGGGGTTCAGATTGTCATGAGGATTCACTCCTCCAGCCTGATTTTCGATAAAATACTCTGGTTTCAGGATCTTTCCTACATCATGAAAGTATGCCTGCACTTTGGCAAGAAGGGGATTTGCACCGATTGACTCAGCCGCTACTTCCGCAAGATTTCCCACAATGAGGCTGTGGTGATACGAGCCCTGTGCTTTAAAAAGCATCTCTTTTAACAGGGGATGTTCAATATTTGCCAGTTCTAAAAGAGTAAGGGGAGTAACATAGCCAAAAAGATATTCAAAAAGTGGAATTAATCCAAGGGTTAAAATAGCAGATAGAATTCCTGAGAAAATCGCAAAAACGATAGATTCGCCAAAGGTGAGAATATCAGGATGAAACAGATTGGCCACAATGGAGAAAACAGCTGCCAGCAGGCCTATGTTAAATCCAGAGCGCATAATCTCTTTTCTGCTGTTGTAAATGTGGGTCCCGTAGATCCCCATCAGTCCCGTTACGAAAAAGTACACCAGAAATATGAGATCCTGATTCACAATGAATCCACCGTTAATTGCCAGATAGATCAGAACAAGGAAAGATATAAGTGATCCCAGAGTAAGCCTTACAACCATGGTGGCAGCTGCAAGGGGAATTGAGAAAAGAACAGCTCTTGAGGGAATATCAGGGACCGCTTCATGTACCGCACCTGCAATGACTTCTCCAAGTTTTATGCCGAGGAGAGAAATTACAATAACTGTGGCAAGAAAGAGCAGATCCTTGTTTCTCACCCTGACACGATGCGCCCTGACAATTTTAAAAAAGGTGTAGAGCACTATGAGAAGAATGAGATCCACAAAGAAAATACTGAGAAAGTAAAGCCAGCCCCTCGCTCTGCTCCTATTTTTGTTGAAGTAATTTATGATGAGTAGCTGCTCTCTATTTATTCTTTCACCTTCCCTTACTATCACCTCTCCCTTTTTTACCTTGTAGAAAACTGTCTTGACACCCTTCTTAATCTTTTCAAGTTTCTCGTTTGTTGCCTGTTTGTTAAAGGTAACATTGGGTGAGATCAGCTGGGAAACAATCTCCACAAGGATTTTTCTCAGTCCCTGCGGCGTTTCTGGAAGCAACTTTCTGGCAAGTTTATCCAGAAAGGCTTTGATGTTTTTTATATCAACTGACTTTTCCAGAGCGTCCCTCTCTATGTTTTTAACTGAAACAACCCCATTTTTCCCCAGGATCCTCAACTGAATCCCATTTTTGTAGGTTTTGAGGATCCTCTCCTTATCTTCCACTATCATGTGCCTGTATACTTCTGTGACGAGCTTCTTCAACTTTAACTCAATTTGAAGAAGATCATTGTCGCTCTTTACATAATTTTTAATCTCCGGAGAAACTTTCACCCCAAGAAATGCTGCTATTTTTTCAAACCTTTCCTGCGGGGAGAGCTTTTCTCCTTTTCCCTGAGAAAAGGCGGCAGAGATCTTTTCGGATAGTTCCCTCCCCTGCTCAGGATCATAGTCAAAGAGGGGAAGTGCGCTGTTCAGTGCTTCTGTTATCCTTTTCTGTGTGGCTGCTCTGTCAGGAATAGTGAGATCATAGGGAGCCTTAATATCTTTCCTTGCTATATCTCCAACTTTGTAATGTACTTTCCTTTCATAGAGGCTGGGAGTCATTATCAGAGCTGTTACGAGAGCAACCCCCACCAGTATGAGATTTTTTGAAGTCAGATATCTGCGTTTCAGGGGATTCTTCTTCTTTGAAGGAGTCAGCTCTTTGATTTTCTTTTCTCTGAGTGTTGACATCTACTTCTTAACCTGCTCCTCATACTTGTCATATGCCTCAATGATCTTCTGTACTAAATTATGTCTCACAACATCTGTTTTGTCAAAAAAGACAAATTCAATACCTTCAATTTCTTTGAGAACCGTGAGAGCCTCCACAAGCCCTGACTCACTCTTCTTCGGAAGGTCAATCTGTGTAATATCACCTGTAACAACAGCCTTGGAATCCACCCCCAGTCTCGTTAAAAACATCTTCATCTGTTCCCTCGTTGCATTCTGTGCCTCGTCCAGTATTATAAATGCGTCATTCAGCGTTCTTCCCCTCATAAAGGCAAGAGGCGCGATTTCTATAACATTTCTGGCAAGGAGTTCCTCTACTCTGTCAAAAGGAAGCATATCGTAGAGTGCATCATAGAGGGGCCTGAGATAAGGGTTAACCTTTTCTGCAAGATCCCCGGGGAGAAAACCCAGTTTCTCCCCGGCCTCAACAGCAGGTCTGGTCAGTATTATCCTGTTTACCTTCCTCTGCAGGAGAGATGATACAGCCATTGCCATGGCAAGGTAAGTTTTCCCCGTACCAGCAGGTCCAATACCAAAGACTATATCGTTGTCCCTTATTGCGTCAACATACCTTTTCTGATTGATACTGCGTGGTGTGATTTTTTTATTCTTGAAGGTTACAAGAATTGTTTCCACAAAGGCTTCTTCAAAGGTCAGATCAAGATGCTCAGAGTAAATCTTAATGGAGTTGTGGAAATCGTTTATACTGGGATGCAGGCCTCTTTTTATCATTCTTTCCATATCTTTCAAGGTCTTGAATGCCACACTTACCTCTTCCTCTGCGCCCTGGATGAGAAACTTGTTACCCCTGGCACCAACAGTCACTGAGAGGGTTTCCTCAAGATACTTCAAATTTTCATTTCTGAAGCCACAAATCTCCCTGAATATTTCAGGGTCATTGATGGTAAGTTCCGCAGAAACTTTCACTCCTTTCATCTTTTACCAGTGCACCTCCTTTTTCTTTTTATTTTAACATATTTAAGGTGTGAGTGTAAGGGAGGAATGAGACATCATCCAAGCA
>JALSQH010000103.1 GCA_026985515.1 bacterium | reverse complement strand
TCCATTTATTTTCAAAACGAGAGGACCATATCCAAATGATGGAGGAGATTTTACCGTGGATGTTGGGGATACACCTGCGGGCGGTGAGAATTTCCTCCAGACCCATGGACCTGCCATGAGATTTGTAGTGGAGTTGAAGAAGGGAAGGGTAAGGGCTGAAAATGTTCTTCCAGGTTTTAACTCAGGGTATTATGAGAATGATGAGAGGTTTGATCAGATGCCGCTCTGGTTGCACAATGAATACAGGGAGATGCCCTTTTATCCTGATGAAGTGGAAAAAAATGCCCTGAAAGTGGCGGTATACAGCCCGGGTAATTAATGATTTCATCAACCATATTTGATGAAATGCTCAAAATAGAATGAAGATGAATGGTTCTATTATGTAAAATCAATTACTTACATTTTGGTATGATCATTGTAAAAGAAAAGCGCTACCCATAGGTCCCAACTCCCCTAACTCTCTCCCTTCACTGGTCCCGGTGGTGGGACCAGTTTTTTTATTTTACAGATATGAGTGAAGCCCTGGAAGAAGGTAGTTAACTCCAAGAAATGTAAATAGTGTCGCAAGGAATCCAGCCAGAAGCCATATGGCGCTTTTTTTACCACCCCATCCCCTTGTAATTCTTGCATGCAGATAGCCTGCATAAATTATCCATGTTATCAGTGACCATGTTTCTTTCGGATCCCAGCTCCAGTATCTTCCCCATGCATAATGGGCCCACACTGCCCCTGTGAGTATACCTGTGGAGAGAAGGAGAAAGGAGATTGAGGTGATCTGGTAGGAAAGTTTATCAAACAATTTTTTTCTTTCCTTTCTCTCTGTAATGAGATACAGAAAGCCCAGTATTGCGGCTGCGAAAAAGCCACTGTAACTTAGGAAACTTGTTGTAACATGAAAGTAGAGCCAGTAACTTTTGAGGGCTGGAATGAGGTAGTGAGGTGCTTTTTCCCATGGCGGGAGGAGAGTCGAAACACCAATTATAATGAAAATGAGTAAATTCAAGAGAATGTGTTCTATTTCAAGAAAATTTTTGCTGAAAATTATGGTCACCAGAGATAAACCCCATGCGAGAAAGATTAATGATTCGTAAAGATTAACGACGGGAAACCGTTTTACCTCGAATCCTCTTGCCACTATTGCAGAAAAAAGTGAAATAGAGAGGAGTATTTCAAGCAATTTCAGAGCATTTCCTCTATATACGAGGGGAAGAAAGGTAAGTGCAATTGAGAGAATGAGGGATATTTCCAGTAATAATTCACACCATTTCATTTTTTTCTCCCGATATTTCTTCAAACTCTTTTTTTAACTTTCTCTCACCTCTGTAAGATATTCCCCCCGCAACAAACCCATTTTCCGTTTTTACAATCCATATTCTCTGAAAGGGGAAGTAGAGAATAATGAGAAGGCCGGAAAATATAAGAATTCCACCCATAATAAAAAGGGTATCTCCAGGATCTCTGTTTACTTCTATACCTGAGAAGTATACGGGTGTGTAAGAGAGGAGTTCAACTTTGAAGTGTTCATTACTGTGCGAGAATTGAGGAAAGTTCAGAAATAGCCATCTGATTATTTTCCTCCCGGAAAGTGAGAATTTGCAGAGCAGTGCTGGATTATTATGCTCGAGGGAGCGTGTAAGTACCCTCTGTGTCTGAATGTCAAACTCAAAATCCGGTATAAAAACCGGGCAGGAAATTTCCAGAGGATAACCATTTTTGAGTATTAAACTTACATTCTTCCGGAAGGGAACAGTGACGACCTCTGTTACTCCTTCCATATAAAATTTAAGCCTGGCAGATTTTATGGAAAAAGGGGCAATTCCATATGAGGACTGGTAAATCCAGTATCCTTTGAAGCGAAGAGGGGAGTTTACCTTTATTGTGGCTTTATCCACCAGGTGTCTCCCCCTTAATAACTCAATTGTGCTTATATATTGTGACGGGGTGCCATCGGGATAGAGTGGTATTTCGAAATCAACAAGTTTAATAAAGAGATTATTTTCGATCTCTTTCTTTTCACCGGGAAGGATCTGGAAGAAGTATGATTTTGAACAGGTTGCTGTAATTATTCCTGCTAAAAAAATCAGCAGAAGTCCCAGATGAACAACTTCAACTCCCCACCATCCTGATAAACCCTTTCTCAGGAACCAGGCATCACCTTTCTGGACGACAACTTTGTAACCTTTATCTTTAAACTTTTTTATAACTTCTTCAATAGATTCTTCAGGGAGGTGGGTTTTGATTCTTAATTGATTTACCTGAGAGGGTGTGAGAATCTTCTTCTGTCTGTGAACTCTTATTTTCTGGGGAATTCTTCTGTAAAGACATGCGAGGAGATTGAGCAGAAAAAGAGTCATTACCAGCAGAAACATTTTTGAAGAAAATATGTGGGTAATTCCAAGAATCTCAAGGATAATGGAAAACTTGCCAAAATTATAGTGATAGTAGGCTGAAGGATAGTTCTGGGGGATGACTCCTCCAAGGATGAGTAGAAGGATCACTATTACGAAAAGGAATATGGTCAGTCTGGTTGATGAGAGTTGCTTTATAATTTTTTCCACCATTTCATTAATAACTTTATCAGAGTGGAGATGGCCATTCAAAAATTTCGTTTGCAAAAATAACTCTTCAGCATTTTTGCTTCCTTCTTATATCCTGCTATAATTTTTAAAATCATGAAGTTAATACTGCTTGCAGGTGGTTTTGGCAGAAAACTGTGGCCATTGACCAGAAGAGATTTTCCAAAACCTTTTCTGAAACTCTCCGACGAAAAATCCCTTTTAAGATTAACTCTTGAGGGTTACCTGAATCATTTTTCCCCCGAGAATGTTTTTATTATTACAGAGGAAAAGTACAGATTCCTTGTGGCGGAGGAAATTGGTGAGAAGAAGGTGGATGTTATCCTTGAACCAGAAGGAAGAGGTTCTTTTTTTTCTGTTTTACTTGCAATAAGGCTCCTTTATGAAAAAGGCAGACTTGATATGGGGGAGCCTGTGATTGTGTCACCTTCTGATCTCTTCATTGATTCATATTCGAAACTTTATGAAGATCTGGACATGGCATCTGCTTTCACCAGTTCCTATATTTCGATTGTTGGGGTGAAGCCCAGATACACTGAAACCTTTTTTGGTTACGCCCTCCCCGGCATGAAAATCTCAAATAACTTCCATATCATAGAAAAATTTGTGGAAAAACCCTCCTACGGTTATGCGCAGAGGTTGATAAAGAATGGGGCATTGTGGAATACCGGGATTTTTATTTTTGCGCCGGCAATTTTTCTGGAAGAAATAAAAAAAATTAGGGAAATCAGTAAATTCTCAGATTTTGATAGTGGAACTCTTCTTGCCAGTTATACAAAACTGCCGTATCTTTCCCTGCCGGAAGCTGTAATGAAGCGTACCAGAAGAGGGGCAGTGCTCAAAAGTAAAGTTATGTGGCATTCACTGGGGTCATGGTATGGCGTTTATGAGAGTTTTGAAAAGGATAAAAATGGCAATGTCATAAAAGGTAAAGTGAGTGTTGATCTTGTGGAAAATTCCCTTATCTTTGGAAAAGAGAGAAAAATTGTAGCAGTGGATGTAAAAAATGTAGTTGTGGTTGAAACAAGGGATGCCCTTTTTGTTTCTTCTTTGAAAAAATCAAGTCGTGTCAGAGACATTGTTGATATCCTTCTCCAGAAGGGGGAGCAGGAAGTTATTGAGCATAAGACGGTTTACAGACCATGGGGAAGCTACACTGTTCTGGAAGAGGGGGAAGGTTTTAAGGTTAAGAGAATAAGAGTGAAGCCGGGCCAGTCTCTCAGTCTTCAGTATCACAGGAAAAGAAGCGAACACTGGATTGTTGTTACTGGCCGTGTAAGAACCGAAATTGACGGCGTTGAAAAGATTCTCTCCAGTGGTGAAAGTACCTTTGTACCTGTCGGGAAACTCCATAGATTGAGTAACCCTTTTGATGAACCAGCAGAAATAATTGAAGTTCAGGTGGGAAGTTACCTTGGTGAGGATGATATAGTAAGGGTGGAGGATAAGTATGGGAGGGAAAAGGATAAATAGTCAGGGTACTGGTTTTCCAGTTTCTTAACTTGCCAGTAAAGGTTTTATATGTTTTAATAATTAGAAAAAATGGCCCGAAATGTTTGAAAGGACGAGACAGATTATCTTTTTTATAAAGGAAAATATTACCAGGATCAGGGAAGATATTGACACAACTTTTATGCGCGATCCTGCTGCAAAAAGCGTTCCTGAAATTTTAACTTCCTACCCCGGTTTTCACGCCATTCTTCTGCATCGTATCGGACATTATCTGTGGGTAAGAGAAAAATACTTGACTGCGCGATTTCTCTCCCACATAAACCGGTTTATAACCGGCATCGAAATTCATCCAGGTGCTAAAATAGGGAGGAGATTTTTCATTGATCATGGGATGGGAGTTGTCATAGGGGAAACAAGTGAGATTGGCAACGATGTTACGATTTATCATGGAGTTACCCTCGGTGGAACAACATGGAGAAAGGAGAAAAGGCATCCAACTGTAAAAGATAGAGTTGTTATTGGTGCAGGAGCTAAAGTTCTCGGACCGGTGGTCATAGGGGAGAACAGCAGAGTTGGAGCCGGCTCTGTGGTTATAAAAGATGTACCACCCAATTCCACTGTGGTTGGTGTTCCCGGTAAGGCTATGGGAAAAGGTGTAAAGCCTGTTCCTCCAGGGGCAGCGGATCTCAACCACCATGAACTGCCGGATCCAGAGGCGATCGTGATGGAGACACTCTCACACAGAATCGCAGAACTTGAAGGAAAAATCGCCAGACTTGAGAAATTGCTTTTACAGAAAGATAAAAGCGGAGCTTCCAGGAGATAAATTTTATGTATTTTCAGGATGTTATTCTTACACTGGAGAATTTCTGGGCACAGAAGGGTTGTATTATTCAGCAACCATATGACCTTGAAAAAGGAGCGGGTACCTTCCATCCTGCCACATTTCTCAGAGTCCTTGGTCCCGAACCGTGGAGGGTTGCCTATGTTGAACCTTCACGCCGTCCCACAGATGGGAGGTATGGAGAAAATCCCAACAGATTGCAGCACTACTACCAGTTTCAGGTAATAATTAAACCAGCTCCACCAGATTCTCAGGAACTGTACCTTGAAAGTCTTGAGGCGCTTGGAATAGATTTGAAGAAACATGATGTCAGATTTGTGGAAGATGACTGGGAGTCTCCCACCCTTGGTGCCTGGGGACTTGGCTGGGAAGTTTGGCTTGATGGAATGGAGATAACACAGTTTACATATTTTCAGCAGGCAGGTGGAATAGACCTTGACCCGGTTTCTCTCGAAATCACATATGGTCTGGAAAGAATTACCATGTACCTCCAGGGTGTTGAATCGGTTTTTGACATAATGTGGAATGAAAGAGTTAAATATGGTGATGTTCACCTTGAAACTGAAGTTCAATTTTCAAAATACAATTTTGAAGAAGCAGATACCGAGATGCTTTTTACACTATTTGATATGTATGAGAAAGAAGCCTTCAGATTAATTGAAAAAGACCTTGTTTTCCCTGCTTATGATTACACACTGAAGAGTTCCCATGTTTTTAACCTTCTTGACGCGAGAGGAGCTCTCAGTGTAACGGAGAGGATGCGGTACATATTGAGGGTCAGGAAACTCGCTGGACTCTGTGCTGAAAAATATCTCCAACACAGGGAAAATCTTGGTTTTCCCCTGCTCAAGGAGTGAAAGGTGAAAGAGATACTGATTGAAATTGGTACCGAGGAGATTCCCTCCGGTTTTCTTGTGGACCTGATGGGACATATCGGTGAAGATTTGGGAAAAGTTCTGGGGGAAAATTTAATTGTTTTTGGGGAAGTAAAAACATTTTTAACACCGAGAAGAATCGCCCTCATTGTCAGGAATGTGGGGGAGAAGCAAAGGGTTGAAAAACTTGTCATACAGGGTCCTCCTGTCAGGATTGCCTACAACAATGGGAAGCCCACAAAAGCCCTGGAGAGTTTTCTCAAAAAGAACTCCGCTGAACTGCAGGATATAAAGAGTGTTGAAACACCCAGAGGTGAGTATGTGGCTATTGAGAAAGTCGTGGGTGGCAGAGATGTGAAGGAGGTGTTACCAGGTGCATTAAAGAGATTTATCAGTTCCATAAAATTCCCCAAAAGTATGAGGTGGAATTCCACAGGTGTCACTTTCGCGAGACCAATCAGGTGGATCGTGGCTCTCTGGGGGGATGAGGTTCTTGATCTGGAATATGCAGGGGTGAGGTCAGGGAGATTGTCCCGTGGTCACAGGTTTCTCGGGAAGGATGTTGAGATTTCCTCTCCAGAAGATTATGAGAAACTTCTTGAAAGGGAAAAAGTGATAGTTGATGTTGAAAGGAGGAAAAGTATAATTCTGGACGAGCTGAATAAACTGGCTTCAGAAGTTAACGGCAGAATCAATCTCTCTGAAAAGCTTTTAAATGAGGTAACTTTTTTAGTTGAGTATCCAAGAGTCGTAAGGGGAAGAATTGAGGAAAAGTATCTTGACCTTCCTCCTGAAGTAATAATTACCACTGCAGAACATCATCAGAAGTATTTTACTGCCAGTGACTCAAATGGCAAACTTCTTCCATACTTTTTCACTGTTTCCAATATGCCCATTGAAGATATGTCTGAAATTGTTAAGGGGAATGAAAGGGTTCTCAGATCACGCCTTGAGGATGCAGAGTTTTTCTTCAGGGAGGATTTAAAAACTCCACTGATTGATCTTCTGGAAAAATTAAAAGGTGTGACTTACCAGAGGAAACTGGGATCCCTTTACGATAAGGTGATGAGAATAAAAGACCTTTCTGAAGCAATTACCGAGAAGTTGAACTGGATAGGGGAAAGGGAAAAAATTATCAGAACTGCTCTCCTTTCCAAATGTGATCTATTGACTGACATGGTTTATGAATTCCCTGAATTACAGGGTGTTATGGGAAAAGAGTATGCACTCCGACAGGGAGAGGATGAGGATGTCGCCTGGGGGATTTATGAACATTATCTCCCGAGATTTGCGGGTGATGAACTTCCTTCGAGAAAAACAGGCATAGTGGTTGCCCTGGCAGACAAAATTGATACTGTTGTATCGGGATTTGTGGGGGGACTTAAGGTAACTGGTGGACAGGATCCCTTTGGTCTGCGAAGAGCAGCCATTGGTGTTATTACCATATTGATAGAAAAGGAAATTTTTCTCAATCTCTCCGAATTAATAGAAATTCCTTTTGAGAGACTCATGGAGTTAGCTGGGAAGGATAAAAAAGTAAGGGGTAAGGAACCTGAAAAGATAAAAGAGGAAATTATAGATTTCTTTCTTGTGAGGTTTGAAAACATACTGGCTGAAAGGGGAATAAGAAAAGATATAATCAGAGCTGTCAGCAGTGTGGAATTCTCAGATCCATATCTGGTTTTTCTAAAGATTAAAGCCATTAACGAGTTTGTGGAAAGAGAAGATTTCAGAGATCTTTCAATTGCATATAAAAGGGTTCTGAATATTCTCAAAGGCCAGACTCCAGCTGTTAATGATTTTTCTGAGGAACTTTTAGTTGAAGAATCTGAAAGGAAGCTGTGGGAAGAATTTAAAAAATTCCAGAAATCTTTCTCACAATCAATGGAGCAGCTGAATTTCAAAAAGGCCATGGAGGAAATATTGCTTTTGAAACCTTTTATTGATAAATTTTTTGATGATGTTCTTGTTATGAGTGAAGATGAGAAGATAAGAAATAACAGGCTTTCACTTTTATATTTCATAAGCAGAGAATTTAGAAAAATGGCTGATTTTTCACAAATCATATCGTGAAAAGGAGGGAAAAGGTGGCAGAGAAAAAATATGTTTATTTCTTTGGGAATGGGAAGGCTGACGGTAATGCAGAAATGAAAAATCTTCTTGGAGGGAAAGGTGCTAATCTGGCGGAGATGACGAATATTGGCTTGCCGGTACCACCGGGTTTCACCATTACCACTGAAGTATGTACATATTTTTATCAGCACAACAGAAGTTATCCTCCTGAGCTGAAGACCCAGGTTGAAGAAGGGATGAGAAAAATTGAAGAGATAATTGGAAGAAAATTTGGATCTGAGGAAGCCCCACTTCTTGTGTCTGTGAGGTCTGGTGCCCCCGTCAGTATGCCCGGGATGATGGATACGGTTCTTAACCTCGGGTTAAATGATAAGACTGTCTGGGGTCTTGCAAAGATGGCAAATAATGAAAGATTTGCTTTTGACAGTTACAGAAGATTTATCCAGATGTTTGGTAATGTTGTTATGGGGATAGAGGCGTCAAAACTTGAAGAGCCCCTTGAGAAGATGAAAGAGGAAAAGGGGGTTGAGCTTGACACCGAACTTGACGCTGAGGATCTGAAAAAACTTGTTGAAATACTAAAAGAAAGGGTGAAGGAGCTGGCCGGAAAAGATTTTCCCCAGGATCCATGGGATCAATTGTGGGAGGCAATAGGTGCAGTTTTTGGAAGCTGGAATAATGAAAGGGCAATTGTGTACAGAAAAATAAATAACATTCCTGATGATCTGGGAACCGCAGTAAATATTGTTGCAATGGTGTTTGGTAACCTTGGTGACGACAGTGGAACCGGGGTGGCATTTACCAGAAATCCATCCACAGGTGAGAAGGGAATATTTGGAGAGTATCTCCCCAATGCTCAGGGTGAAGATGTGGTGGCAGGCATCAGAACGCCAATTCCTATTTCGAGGGAAGAGGGAGGAGATGAATCTCTCGAGGCAAAGTTCCCCGATGTTTATAAGGAACTGGTCAGAATTGCAGAGATCCTGGAGAATCATTTTAAAGATATGCAGGATATGGAATTTACAATTGAAAAAATGAAGCTCTGGATGTTACAGACCAGGACGGGTAAAAGGACTGCAAGGGCCGCTGTTAGAATTGCGGTTGATATGGTTGATGAAGGATTAATAGATGAAAAAACAGCCATAATGAGAATAGATCCTTCTTCCCTTGATCAGCTTTTACATCCCATGATAGATCCAAAAGCTCCCAAAAAGGTTATAGGTGTTGGTTTACCCGCTTCTCCCGGTGCAGCTACCGGTAAAGTGGTTTTTAGTGCAGAAGAAGCGGAAAAACTGGCAGAGAAGGGTGAAAAGGTTATTCTGGTGAGGATTGAAACAAGTCCTGAAGATATTAAAGGGATGAATGCAGCCCAGGGAATTCTTACTGCAAGGGGTGGAATGACAAGTCACGCTGCTGTTGTTGCAAGGGGGATGGGTAAGGCATGTGTTGTCGGATGCGGTGACATAACGATTGATTATGAGGAGGAAAAGTTTACTGGAAAAGATGGAGTTGTTGTGAAAAAAGGAGACTGGATCACAATTGATGGTTCAACGGGAGAGGTGATGCTGGGACAGGTTCCCATGGTGGAGCCTGAACTTGGTGGTTATTTTGGCAGATTGATGGAAATGGCTGATAAGTACAGGAAACTTGGGGTCAGAACAAATGCCGATACTCCACATGATTCTGAAGTGGCGAGAAAATTTGGTGCAGAAGGAATCGGATTATGCAGAACCGAGCATATGTTTTTTGAAGGAGACAGGATAGATGCAGTGAGGCAGATGATCCTTGCTGATAATGAAGAGGATCTTCAGAATGCACTGGCTAAATTGAAGGAGTATCAGAAGAGCGACTTTTATGGTATTCTGAAGGTTATGGAGGGCCTGCCGGTTACAATAAGGTTGCTTGACCCACCACTTCATGAGTTTCTGCCCAATACCGATGAGGAGATTGAGGAACTTGCCAGCAAGATTGGTAAGAGTGCAAAGGAACTCAAAGAAAAGGCAGAATCTCTCAGGGAGTTTAACCCCATGCTGGGGCACAGGGGATGCAGACTGGGTATAACATTCCCCGAGATTTACGACATGCAGGTTGAGGCAATTTTTGAGGCCGCCTGTGAACTTAAGAAAGAGGGATATGAAGTTTTTCCTGAAATAATGATTCCTCTGGTGGGATTCAAAAAAGAACTTCAATTCTTTAAAGATAGGATACCCGGGATAGCAAAGAGGGTCTTTGAAAAATATGGAGTTGAGGTACCTTACAAAATAGGAACTATGATAGAATTACCAAGGGCTGCTCTTACTGCCGACGAAATTGGTGAAATTGCAGAATTCTTCAGCTTTGGAACCAATGACCTCACTCAAACAACTCTTGGTATAAGCAGGGATGATGCAGGAAAGTTTCTGAAAAAGTATATTGAGGGAGAGATTATTACCAGAGATCCATTTATGACCATAGATGTTAATGGTGTGGGTCAGCTTGTTAAAATTGCTGCAGAGAAGGGGAGAAAGGTGAATCCTCAGATAAAACTGGGAATCTGTGGCGAGCATGGTGGGGATCCAGATTCCATTGATTTCTTCCACACAGTGGGCTTGAACTATGTGAGTTGTTCGCCGTACAGAGTACCCATAGCAAGACTTGCTGCTGCACAGGCTGCCATAAGACATGAAAGTTAAAGGGCAAATTCTTGAATTTGAAGGGGTGAAGCCCCAGCTTCACCCCGATGTTTTCATTGCTCCAGGTGCATATGTGATAGGAGATGTGAAAGTTGGGGAGAAGAGCAGTATCTGGTATAACTGCGTTGTGAGAGGAGATGTAAATTACATAAAGATTGGTCGCTTTACCAACATTCAGGATCTCAGCATGATTCATGTTACCACAGCAAAGTATCCAACGGTGATCGGTGATTTTGTTACAGTTGGTCACAGGGTGATGATTCATGGTGCAGAAATTGGAAATTATGTTCTTGTGGGAATGGGAGCCATAATTTTAGACAATGTTCACATTTCTGATTACACCATAATTGCTGCTGGCACTCTTATACCACCCAATAAAAGCTATCCCTCTGGAGTCCTCATTATGGGGACTCCTGGAAAGGTTGTAAGGGATCTGACCGATAAAGAAATTGAGGAGTTTAAAGCATCTGCTCTTCACTATGCAGAGCTGGCGGAGAAACACTCTGGGCTTTAAAGGTTATTCATAGAGAAGGGAGTAGTACTTTTTCTTCAGCTCCAGAGCTTTTCTCTTCCATCTTTTATTTTCTGGGATAACATTGGGTATTTTGTTTACCGGTGTCCTTATTACGAATTCTAATTCTTTTCTTGCCAGTTTGTATTTTTTCATCTTTATGTACACTTCTGCAAGATAAACATGGGTCATGAAGAAATATGGAGCCACTTTTTCAGCCTTCCTGTAATAATCGACCGCCTCCTGAAGCGAATGTCCTGCTACTTTTCTTACAATCCACGGTACCTCGTAAATAACTCTCCCCCGGTATCTGTAAGTTCCCCCATAGAAGTAGTCAGGGTCCATCTTATCAACTTTTTCCATTAACCTCTGCATTTTTGAAAGAAGAGAGATTGTGCTTATTGAAACTCCTTTTATAGACTGTGCCCTTGAGAGAGTAACCACATACCAGAAATAGCATCCGGGTTCATCGGAATAGAGTTTCATACATTTTTCGCCTGCTTTTATTCCTACATCTGCTATTTTGAGAAGCTGCTCCTTATCTTTAACTCCACGGTCCATCAAATTTTCAACATACCAGAAGGATAAACGTGGCAGGAGAATCAGAAGCGATTCAGAAGTATCACCAGCTGCGTATCTGTTTGAGAGAATCGTGAATAGTTTTTCGGTATTTTTCAAATCATCCCTGTGGTCCCAGAGATTTCTCTCCTCAGGAGGTAACTGTTCCACATAGAAAGGAGAGGAAAAAAGCGGAAAAGAGAATAAAGCGAAGATGAAAAAAACAAATCCAATGTTCTTTTTCCCCATCATGTAAAATAAGATAGTGGAAGATGAGGAATATGTCAATAGGTACTCTTATCCCAAATTCTCAAATAGAAACCTGCTTAGTCTACCGCCTGCCTTTTTATCCCTATAAATCAGCACCTTACCTGCTGTCATTCTCAGGGTGACAGCAGAATATCAGGTATGTTTATTGAGATTTTGGGTGTAACTTAATCTGATAAGTTGGTACTTCTCCTGGATACATCAAGAATAGTTATTCCAACAAGTTTATCACCTTTATATCTTAAGAGTATCCCATCTTTAGTCATTTCTGAATCTGTTGCCTTTTGAGGACGTTTAAAACTTATGTATAACACATCTGCATCCCTGTCATAGTCAATCCACATTTTTCTGTTTGGTAATTTGAGAAGTGAAGGGATTACTTTGAATATTTCTTTAATTAATTCGTCGCTTAATGTTTCCTTCGCCATATAATTGCCTCCCTATTAAGTTTGATTTTTCCTGTAAAATAAGCTGTAATGATAAAACCATCATTTTGTTTTAGTTCTTTGTAAACTACAGCCAGAAACTTGTTTTTTATTTTTCTTAAAGCAATAAGTGCACCTTTATACCCCTTGATTATATAGTCTGGTTCTTCTACAGTTTTTAAGACTTCTTCATAATATCCAGCAAGATCATCATGGTTTTCTACAATATGGATCCACCTTTCTTCCGTGAGTCTTATTGGCACATTGTTGATGGAATAAACAATATCCATTTTTTCATCTTTAATTTATATTATACACTTTTTTAAGCAAATTGTCTCAAAAAAACAACATATATGAAATCACCTTTTGCACTATTGTCTTATTTCTTATTATTTTCCCTTTAGAATTTAATAACATTAGCAGGTTTTCGTTTGCTTTTTTCAGGAATGAATGATACTTATATTTGTTGTTCACTGATAGAAAATATGAAACCTTTTTTGCTTCCTCTCTTGCCTTTATTTTATCCCCTGTTAAAGCATAACCAATAGCAAGGAGGAAGTTATTGATTATGTTGTTGGGATATAGTTTAATGCTTCTTTTTATATAATTTATTCCTTTATAAGGATCACCATACCCTAAGGGAAATGGAGGAGCCAATAAATATAATCTTCCATATACTCTCAACCAGGCACCATCTCTGAATTTACTTTCAGGGTCTGCTTTTAATTGTTGTTCTATCAGTAATTTAATTTCTTTAATTGTATTGATTGCTTTTAATGGTCCTGATGTTATAGGTGTAATTGTTAAAAGCATTATTTTCCAATATAACAAAGATTCATTATTCGGATCAGATTTCAAAGCCATGTTTATATATTTAAGGCCGATCCGGGAAATTGATAATGCTTTGGAAAAATTACGATCTATTAAGTAGAATTGTGCCAGATATGTTGTTAAAATTCCAATCTTACAATCATCACTGATAGTTACAGGTTTGTTTTTAATTTTATTTAAAATGGTATCCAGTTGTTTTTGAAAGGTGTTCTTCTCAGGCATAACTATAAAGTCATCATTGCATTGAAAAGAAGCTCGTAACTCTATAGCAGAGAAGAATGACAAGATAGTTAAATAAAAAAATAATTTCTTAATTTTCATGATTGATCTCCTCTTAACTATATTATATTTTTTTATAGTTTTAAACAATAGTTTTAAAAACTTCCTTTTATTTCCACCAAAAGGTTGCTGTAATCCCTCATTTTACCGAATTCACTATCCTCCCTCCCATAGAAAAGTACTGCACCTGCAGTCACTGTAAAATCGTCAATCAAACTGTAGGAAATAAAGGGTAATGAGAAAAATGATTTGTCGTCTCTTCTGAAAAGAGCTATCCACTGAAAGTTAATATAGTCCTTTGGCTGATACTTGACCGAGAGCATAAAGAGGTTTTGATTCCTGTCAATTCCAGAATCAATGTTTTTGTTGTACTCTGTGTAACTCTTTAATTTATAAGCAGCAGAAAAAGTGAGTTCAGG
>JALSQH010000102.1 GCA_026985515.1 bacterium | reverse complement strand
AGGGATTTTTGAAGATATCTTACCCCTTCTTTAATGTCTCCCTCTCTTATCTTCAGATCACCATATAGAAAATAGGCGAGTGAAAAATCTGGTGCTTCACGAATGGCTTCTGAGTAATAGAGACCAGCTTTATCCGGTTGATGCTTCAAATCATAAATGGCACCCATTGCCAGGTAAACTTCAGGGTAATTCCCTTTTGCTACAATTTTCCGGAAAATATCAAGGGCTTCGTCAAACTTTCCAAGTCTGGCCTTTAACCCTCCAAGACTCGAAAGGGCATACACATTATCAGGGTCGCGGGATAGAATTTCTTTGTATATGGATATGGCTTCATTGATTTTTTTTATGTTTGAAAGAGTGTAAGCCTTATTTAAAAGAGCCACTTCCCAGTCAGGCTTTATTTTTAGGATCTTATCGTATAACTCAAGAGCAAGCCCATATCTTTTAGCCATGTCGTAAGCAACTGCAAGATTAAGCAAATAGTAAAGATTATCAGGGGCTTTGTCAGAGGCCTTTTGAAGGTAATAGAAGGCTTTCTCCATATCCCCTACATGCAAGTAGGCGATTCCAATATCGTTATAAACACGAGCATCAGGAAAAATTTTCTCAGCCTGCAGAAACTTTTCCAGAGCCACGTCCCATCTCCCCTTCATGGAAAATTCAACACCCTCCTTCAAAAGCAGAGAGGCTCTGTAACTTTTTGGCAACAACGACCTGAAGAAACTGCAACTGGCGAGGAACAGGACCACAAAAGAAAGGAAAAAAAACTTCCTTATATTAACCCCTCCTTTTCTCTTCATTTTATCTTACATTCTGATAGTTGTCAAAAGGTTTGACTTTCAAAAACAAAGTGGGGATAATATTGTCAAAAATAACAAAGTAAAGGGGGTTGAGTGTGAGAAAAATCGTCTCTCTGCTTATCTTAGCCATTCTTATCCTGATGGGTTGCAACTCAGGAAAACTTGACCTGAGAAAAATGAAACATTCACTGGATGTAAAATTGAGCAAATATTTCGACGCCCTCACAAATAACAATAAAATGGCAATGTACACTCTGGAGCCCAAATGGAGAACTTCCAATCTGGCTTACAGCGACTACATGCCTACTCTACTGAAAGAGAGAAGAGAAAAGAAGTTTGTAAGTGCTTTTGTAAGAGATATCAGATATGATTTACTGCATAAAAAGGCTATTGTAACTGTGCATTTCATGAAAGAATTCAAACCCTCTCCCACATCTCCTGTAATCTTAAAACCTGCTTTCATTGAGAAACAGCTGTGGATCTATAAAAATGGAGAATGGGGTTACAGCAAGACAATCAAGAGAATATATCCACAGAAAAAATCATAGTTCTTTCAAAGCCTTAAGTGCATCCCTGTTTTCAGGATTTATCTCCAGAATTCTCTGGATATAGCGGCGTGCACCTTCTTTATTCCCTCTGAACTTCTCAAAAATATACCCATGATAAAGGACCTTTTCTCTATGGGGAAACTTTTTAACAATCTCCATAAAATCTTTCAGATACCTGGATGCTTTTTCATCATCAAGACCCCTGTAGTACAGGTAACCTGTTAAAGCGGCTCCAGAGAGGTATTCAGGGACATCTGGATTTAACTCCCTGGCAGATTTAAAAAGATAATAGGCATCCCTAAATTCCTCTCTCAGCAGTTCAAGTTCACCTTTTTCATACTGAATTGATGCTTCAAAAGCAAGTTTGTTCTGGGAGAAAAGAGACTTCCTGTACTCAATTCTTTTCTGCTGATCCTTTAAATTTTCGTAAGCCTCGTCCAGTAATGCGTTAATCTTTGCAAGCAACTCTTTTATTCTTTCATCATCGGGAAATTTTGAGCTGGAATAATTTTCTTTCTCTCTTCTGTAGGCTTCCTTCACCTCCTCACCAACAGCTGACTCGTGCAACACAAGACGCTCAAAATAATTGTCCCTGTAAAGTTTTTCCAGTTTCTCCTTCAACTTTTCAACAATTATGTCCACATTTTCTTCTTCAAGTCTCTTCTCCTGCAAAACAACCATTCCAAGCCTGATGAAAATGGTCAGAATCCTGTATGTGCCCAGAACCATAAGGGGACTCAGAGAAACCACTTCTCTAACCAGTCTGGGCTTTTCCTTGATAATATCAACCAGAATTCGTTCCTTTTGATCAAGTTCAAACTCACCCCATGAAAAAACCGGATCTGGAGCAGGGTAAATGTAAAAATTTAACCTTTCTTCAATGAACCTGGTTATCTCCTCATTGGTTAACTTTTTCCTCAGTGCTTTTACAAGCAGATCCCCCGTACTCAATTCATATATAAATGGCAGATCAAAATTCTTCTGAACTGTAAACTCTTTTTCACACTCGTTCCACAGAAGAAGATCTATCACTTTCAGTTCCACCTGTTTTCTCAGAATCTTCTGCAGGAGCGTCCTGGATAAAACCCCCTTCTCCACAAGCAACTCTCCCAACCTTAACTTTTTTGCTTCGCTCTCCTTAAGAAACCTTTCCAGTTCTTCCCTGCTAATAGCCCTGGCTGCGACAAGAAGATTCCCCAGTAATTCCCCCGGTATGTTGGAAACAGCATAAACAGGGTTTCCCTTCATAAAAAAAACCATCTTCCAGTTATTCCCCTTTCTGACCCTGAGAAAACCATTAAGCCTTTCCCTTCTAATTTTTACAAAAACATTAATAATATCCTCTTCAAATACCAGTTTCTTTCCGGAAGAAGGAAGTATCCTCTCTATCTCAGTGATTTCACTATCGTTCCCTCTCTTTTCTGCAGAGATTTTCTCGATACCCTCAACTTTTATCACCCCTTTTTCAGCAAGAGACAAAACAAGGTCCTTCAACTTTTCACCCCTGATCCCTGTCAGGAGAGATAATTCTTTAAGATTGGTTTTTCCTGTTATCCTTGATAAAACAAACCCTTCTTCAGGTGATAACTGAAGGGAAAAAATGTCAATATTTTCCTCCGGATAAATTACGATTTTTTCATCTCCCACACTAAAATATTAGAACAAAAGCCGGCAAAAATCAAAATGTAATTGAACCAAATTTGCCAAAAGAGAATTCAAAAGACCATGTGGATCTGTGCTTATATGGCCAGTTTTGAAAAGAAAATTTTGCGCTGAAACATCCGCATCTGTCGTGGTAAGATATAAAAAAACCATCCTGAAAAATTTCGTTATTATCCAGCATCCACCTGCCACTTACTCCGGCAACGAACCTTCCAAAGGTTCGGGTAAAACTAACAAATATTTGATCAGTACCGGAAAAATTGCTGTTTTCGAAACCGGAATTATTGAAAATGAAGCTTTCCACACCTTTTCTAATCTCATCATTACCGGCTCTTAAAAGAACACCACTTTCTAATGAGCCTGCCGGACTTTTCAACACTACCTTTCCAGCAACATCTGATACCTTTTTTCCGTATAAGGTGAAACTGCCCTTCAGTATAAAAGGTCCATTTTGCAATGAAAACCTGTTGTAAATCAAATTTTCATCAGAGAGGAAAAAAAGTTTATCATACTCAATTGAAATGTTTGCACAGGTGAAATTATCCTTCCATCTCAAAAAAAGGCCTTTAGAATAATAAGGTGTATCCCATCCGTCGT
>JALSQH010000101.1 GCA_026985515.1 bacterium | reverse complement strand
AAAACAAAAAGAAAAACAAAAATAATAAACCTCCTCATAATCTCCTCCATCTATCTGCTTAATTTAAATTCTATATGAATGGAAGGCTCCTTGGCAATGCTGTTACTTCCACAGGAGGAAATGAAAATCAGGACTATTGACAGATACGATAGATAAGCCCTCTTTATCATACGAAAGCCTCTCCGACAATTTTCTTGTCAATAATACAATAAATAGAAAAAAATTAATAAAAATTTCTTTCCCTTCACTCCCTACCCCTTACCCCTAACCTGTGGTATAATGTTTGTACAGAAAATGGAGGGTTAAAATGAAATCAACAAATTTCTTTGACTGGAAGGGCAAGAGAAGTCACGAGAAACATGGGAAGGCGGAATTTGATCTTCCCATTTTTTACTACAGGGATGATCTCTTCCTTGGCTTTTTTACCGCAGATCTTAAAAAAGTAAAGGAAGTACTCCCATCAAAGGACCTTCACCCGGTCATCTTTGGACCTGGAAAAGCCATAGTGGTTATTGGAGCCTTCTACTATATCAATACTTCCATTGGACCCTATGGAGAAATTCCTGTGGGAATCCCTGTGGTCTGGAAAACCCCATCCATCCCCTTCATACCTGCCCTGATGGAAAAGTACTACCCGGGCTTCGGGATCTTCGTGATGCACCTCCCGGTAACTTCAATAATTGCCAGAGACGCCGGAAGAGGTGTCTGGAATTACCCGAAATTCGTTGCAGATATGAGATTTAAAAACACCCCTGAATATATCTCAGTTGACATGGAAGAAGATGGAAACTACATTCTGGGACTGAAAATTGATAAAAAAGGGATCATTCTCAGAGATAATCGCCCCCTCGTCACCTACACGGAAAAGGATGGTTACATAATAAGGACCGAGATCCCTGTAAGGGGAATCTACATGACCTGTATCAGGCCCGGAGCGGGGAGACTTGACCTTGGAGATCACCCCGTTTCCAGAACCATCAAAGAACTTGGAGTGGGCAAGACCCCTGTCATTACAAGATACTATGTTGAAAGATCCGCCATACTGCCTGAAGGGGAAATTGTAGGAAAAAGTGACAGAAGATATATGGGTTACATGGGGAAAGATATTGATCAGGCTGAACTGACCATGGAATATCTCTAATGAGCGTCAAAAGGGATATAAAAGGAAATCTGGACGAAGACTCTCTTCCAGTTATTCTTCACTCTCTCGCCACAAGAAAATTAAGTGGAACCCTGTACCTGGAGAAAGATAAAAACCAAATTGACCTCTGCATTAAAGAAGGAAAAGTTACATACTCAAAAACAAACATTAAATATCTCCAGCCACCGGAATTTCTTTTTGAATGGGGATTTATCTCCCTCAGAACCTACGAAGAAATTAAGGAAAAGAACCTCTATTCCTTTGAAGAAATAGGGAGAGAAGTTTCAATTCCAGAAAAGACCATAAAACAGGCCATGAGAAAACAGGTCCGGGAAATTATATATGTGGCAATGGGTTGGCACTCTGGAAAATACAGATTCAGTTACACAACCTGCAGTGAAAAGGAACTTGAAATGAATCTTTATGAACTTCTGGTAAGAGGCTTAATAAGAGAAACTGACTGGAGTAGAATGAGAAAAATACTTATCCCTTACGGGAGGATCCCTGTTTTTGATACCTCAATAGATCCTTCGGAAATTGAAGGGATAAAATTGAGCAGAGAGGAGAGCTATGTTTTGAGAATGATAGATGGTGAGAAAACCCTCGAAGAGATTATAGAAGAGAGCAAACTCCCCGACTTTGAAACAGCACGGATTCTATACGCATTTATTACAGCTGGAATCCTCACCTTCCTGTGAAAAGGCCCCCCTGCAGCATGTGAGAACATCCACCTTTTCCACCCTTCCCTTCTTTTTCAGCAGAGAAGCCACCTCTCCCACAGTTGAACCAGTTGTAAAAAGATCATCAAATATGAGCACCCTCTTCCCCTCCAGATCAGGAAATTTCTCAGGCAGATCAAAGGCACCCCTCACATTTTCCCTTCTCTCCTCCAGCCCCAGACCAACCTGAGACCTCACATCCCTTACTTTTGCAATCCTGAGGATTGAAGGCAATACCACCTCTCTCCTCACCCCCCTTATCATCTCAAAAGTCTGATGAAACAACCTTTTTCTCAACCTTCCCCTTGAAGAGGGAACCGGAACTAAATAATGATATAAACTGAAATCAATCTTACCCCTTATCTCCCTTCCCACCAGTCTTCCGAGATTATACGCAGCCACAATGTCCCTCTGAAATTTAATTCGGGTAAGCAACATCTTCAGCAATTCTCCATATTCAAAAACTGAATAAACCCTGTCACAATCCCTGCACTCTCCAATATATTCGGGGCCCGGGAAAATAATCCTGACCTCCCCCCTGCACCTGTCACAGAGGAGATCATCACTTAGCTCTCCACAAATAAAGCATGTCTGCGGAAAAAGCAAATTGAAAAGGGAAACCATAGTGAAGATTTTAGAAATTCTTGATTTTTTATCAAGGGAATTGAATTAAAATGAATGAGTGATAAAATAATCTTATGCAGGTTTATAAAATTCCAGTTGAACGACTCGGGGAAATAGATCCTTCCGTTTTTCTCGCCTTTTCCGATGTTCTTGACGGAGAAAATCCCGATGTAAGAAAGTGGGTAAAAAGAGTCACTGAAGGTACAGAGAATCAGATGGAAAAAGCTGTAAAACTCTTCTATGCAGTCAGAGATGGCATCAGATACACCATGTATGCACCATTCATGTACAGGAAGGATTATGCAGCCTCCTCAATTCTCAAAAGAGGGGAAGGATACTGTGTTCAAAAGGCAATTTTACTGGCCACAGCGTACAGAGTTGAAGGAATCCCTTCAGTACTGATCTTTGCAGATATAAAAAACCACAGGGCGCCGGAAAAGGCGAGGGAATTTATGGGAACAGATGTTTTCACCTACCACGGCTATGTGGCTCTCCACCTTAATGGAAGATGGGTAAAAGTCACACCTGCCTTTGATAGAGAAACATGCAGAAAAGCAGATTACCCCACTGTGGAGTTTGATGGAAAGAATGGCGCCATTTTCCCGGAAAAGGACAAAAAGGGGAGAAAATTCATCACCTATCTCAAAATCCATGGAGAATACAGTGACCTGCCGCTGGAAGAACTCCTTGAGTCATGGAGAAAGGTTTACGGCGAAGATAAAGTGAAACTGTGGAAAAAGGCGTACGAAGTATTCTACGGAGAATGATCCCCGATCACACTCCGAAATCCTAAAAAGAGAAATCTGGTTAATCCAGCATATGTCTTTTTTACCTAAAATCAGCATCTCACCTGCTGTCATCTTTTGGGTGACGGCATGATATTAGGATATATCTTTTAAAAGAATAAAACCCAAAATCTCCTAATTGAGATTTTGGATTATTTCAAAGGCTTCTATTGAGGACCCGCTACTCCACCTCCCCCATCCATTCCACCCGCTTGGAGGAGGTGATTATCACAATCTTTTTAAGTTCTGGCAAACCCTTATCCTTCACATAGGAGGGCAACTTCCTCTCAAGCCTCTCAGCATACCTCCTTATCTGCTCCTCCGCCTCCACCCTCAACTTCCTCACCCTCTCCTTACC
>JALSQH010000100.1 GCA_026985515.1 bacterium | reverse complement strand
GGCCTCCAATTTTTATTAATTTGAGTCCCTCTGAGATTTAAAACTCCCTTCATCGTCCTACCAAGTTTTATTCATTAAAAAATCCTACCTCAACTTTTTTGCGAATAAACGTTTACACTACCTATTTTATCAGCAATTGTTATTCCTGCTTACCAGAGGTATAAGGTCTATTCCTACAACTCTGTTGCCCTTGACAACCTGAGAAATTTAGTCAATGTTGAAGAGGCTTACTACGCCGGATATCAGACCTACCACAGCTACTTCTGTCAGGATGGAAATGTTTCTCAGGGAACAAATATGAGTTTCATCTGCTCCTCTCAGGTTACCATTCAGGCTTCAGTAAACACCACGGGAGATGCCTGGAGCGCAAGTTCATACCACCTGAGGGGAAACACAACATATATTTTTGATTCAACAGTAGGCAGAATAAGGGAGAAATGACAATTTTCGACACATCAGGCACTTTCACTGACAATTTTTGTCACATTTTATACAGGCAGCATGGTATTCAAAATGGTACAGGATGTGCATGAAAAAGTTGAAAATAAAATAGAAAGGAGGTGAAACAATGAAGAAGGGTGCAAAAGGTTTCACGCTGGTTGAGTTACTCGTGGTTGTTGCAATCATTGGTATTCTGGCAGCAATAGCCATCCCTCAGTTCTCATCCTACAGAAAGAAAGCCTACGACTCCACAGCCAAGAGCGACCTGAGGAACCTGGTAAGTGCTGAGGAAGCCTACTATGCAGACAACCAGGTGTATGTTGACTTCTCCTGTACACTGGGTGGAACTCCAAACAGAACAGACCTGGGTGCCAAGTGCTCAAAGAATGTAACCATCAACGCAACAGCTGATACAGGTGGACAGACCTGGTCCGGAATTGCATATCACAAGCTCGGTACTAAGAGCTTTGTTTACAATTCCTCAACCGGTAAGATCACAGTCAAGTAATGAGAAAAGTGGGGGAGCGATCCCCCTCTTTTTTCCTATCCAGAGATGGTTGTCTTTCTTGCCTCTTTTTTTGTATATATTTTCACTGTTTCGCCCACAATTTTCTGGCGAGATACGCCAGAATTTCAGGATCTCATTCAAACTCTGGGGATTTCCCACCCGGCAGGTTCGCCCACCTATGTTGAGCTCGGGAAAGTGTTTTCACTTTTACCCCTGGGTAACCTTTACCTGAGGGGAAATTTAGTCTCCGCATTTTTCGCATCTCTCGCCACTTACATGCTGTATCGCATACTCCTTGAACTCGATACAGGAAAAATTCTTTCGATTTTTCTCTCCCTCTTTTTTGCCTTCTCCTATCCCCTCTGGCACAACGCCACAGTAGCAGAAGTTTACACAATGAACTCTTTTTTCTTCCTGCTTCTGCTCTACATCGTTATCCGCTTCACCAGAACACGGGAAAAGAAGTACATTCTGCTTGGGAGCTTCATATATGGACTTAGCAGTGGAGTTCATGCGACGGTGGCTCTTTTCCTTCCCGCCCTCGCATTTGCATATTTCTACTACACTCCGGCAAAACTTCGATGGAGACTTATTCCTGCTGTCACAGCTCTATTTTTTCTCGGGTTTTCGACATACGTTTTTCTTCCACTGAGAGCACACCAGTGGCCACAGTTTAACTGGGGTAATCCCCAGACACTGACCGGAATGATCTATCAGCTCACAGATGCAAAAGATAAGGGAGACAGAGTGGGGATCCTCTCAGCATCCACGGCTGAGCTGATTAAGTACATTAAAATTTTCATCAAAAATATCAACATTGATTTTTCTCCGGTTGTTCCTCTTCTCTCTCTGGCAGGATTCTATTTTCTGGCTGTGGAAAATTTACCTCTTTTTTCCTTTTTTATTCTTCTCGCAATTTTTAACATACTCTTTTTTATTTCCTGGAAAATCGGTACCCCCCTTCTCCCTTCACACGCAATTTTTGTTATCGCTGCAGGATATGGCAGTAAGAGGATCATTGAAACTTTCGAAGAACATGGTAAAAGAATCGTGGCAATTGCTATAGTTCTGGGTCTATTTACAGAGGCACTCCTCTCATTTCCCAGAACAAACAAGTACAACTACTGGGTAGCAAGAAGCTTTTACCTGCCGGACTTCATCTACACACCAAAAAATTCTGTCATGATAAGCGATGCATCATGGTTCGTTATGAGGGATCTTCAGGATATTGAAAGAACACGAGATGATCTTGAAATATTTTCACCCGGAATGATTTTTATGAGGGATTTCTTTTCTCCCATTGATAAAAAGAGATTTCCTGAAATAGCTGACTATTCTGTGTACATTGACGACTACAGAACCATGACGGAATTTGTAAAAAAATACAGTGGGAGACTCCCTGTATATATTGAAATATCAGACGCAGTGCATCCTGTTCTGCTGTCCTGCTGCCCGCTGTTACCGGGTGAGAAATGCTTTCAGAGATATGCAAAAAATATAAACTTTGCCACTGTGGTAACTGAATTTACTGAATACACAAAGAGGGTAATAAACTACATGGAGATAGATGCATCAAATGGCCTCTCTCTCTATCCAGATGAGAGTCCCTTCATTGGCTCAACACTTGATGGAATAGGAGTTTTTCTGGCAAAGAATGGGAGACCCCATCTGATGATTGAAATTTTAAAAATTTTGAAGAAATGGTATCCTCAGGATTTCCCGGAAAAAACCTTTAACATAAACCTTGGAATTGCCTACTTCATTGCCGGTGAATATAAAAAAGGCGAAGAGTATATGAAAAAGGCCCTTCCGGATCCAAATGCATTCCTCAATCTTGGGCTTCTCAAATACAAAGAAGGCAAATACACCGAAGCGTATCGTTACTTTAACAGAATTACCATAGTGTCCGGTATGGATGCATCTGATTCCTACTATCTCCTTTTTATGGGTAAGACCCTGACAAAACTTGGAAAATTTGAAGAGGCAAAAAAATACCTTCTGCTGGCAAGAGAAAAGGCAGTTTCTCAGGATGTGATAATAGATTCAAACCGTTTTCTTAAATGTGTTGAGAAAAAGGATAGCAAATGTCAGGAGGAAAAATAGCACAGAAAATTGTTCTGACGGTGGCAATTGCAACCATTATTCTGGTGGGGAGGTTGTACCTGCAGTCAGCAACTCTTTACCACAATGCCCTTCAACTTGAGGAAGCTTCTTTAAAGAAACTCTACTTCTGGGATAACTACAAACTCATCATGACATATGAGAAGGCCTGCCACCTGTACTTTCCACTTTCCCCATACTACAAAAAGAGCTTGAAGAAACTTGAATTTCTGGGAAATCTGTACGAAAATAAGGGTAAAACAAAGCTTGCAAAATACGCCTGGTTAGCTGCAAAGGGTTGTATCATGGTAAACAGATCCTTCTACATACCTTTTAAAGGTGAACTTAAAACCATAAATAAACACATAGCAAAACTCTACGATGATCCTCGTGCACTTGAGAGAGACAATATTAAAGATCCCGATCTGGTAGCATCAATTTTCCTGCTGATTGGATTATTCACATGGACTGGAAGTGTTATTTTCATGATTCTTACAAAAGACAAAGTTAAAGCAAAAATAAGTTTTGTAACCTTCGTTCTGGGGTACATGATATGGATCATATCCATATTGAAGCTGTGATAGATCTGATTCTGGCTATCTGGGCCGGATACATAGGATTTATGAAAATCAGAGAGGAGAAAGATATTATTTTCGGGGGCCTTGAATTACTGCTCTTTGTCATCGTTCTGATCTTCAATACAATTCTCCTCACCGTTCCCGACTTCTGGAAAAAATGAAGACTCTCAGATTTCTCTTGCTCTTCGTCATAATTATTCTTGCCATAACATATATTTCCATGGCCTTTCTCCCACCCTATTTAAAAGATGAGCTCTTCTACACTCTTAGTCTTCCGCACCTGTGGAAGTTAACGGGTAAAATCACACCTTTTTACTGGTTCACCCCATCCCACTTTCCACCCATCTTTTTCATTCTCTACTATCTCATCGGTCCTCACAACTTCGTTCTGGCACATTTCTCTGGTATAATTGCTTCAACTCTCCTTCTCTTCTATCTCTCTGCGTATCTGAAAATTTTCACCTTTCTTAACAGACGACAGGATCGGTACATGCTTATTTTCCTCTTTCTTTTTATACCTGTGGTGGGTCAGATAATCTCCTCTTCCTATGTGGATATATGGGTCTCCGCCTTTGTAGCAGCAGGAGTATTTCACACAAGAAAATATCTTATTTCTGAAAAGATTTTCCATCTGATAACTGCCTCCCTGTTCTTCTCCCTTGCATTTGGAACGAAGTATACTGCCATTCCCCTTCTCCTCTTTTCGTTTCTTATCCTTCTTCTCTTCCTCCCCGATGCCAGGAGCAGAATTATTTTTACCTCAATAACGATCTCTTTTCTTATTCTCCTGAATGGATTCTGGCTTTGGTGGAATTATGTGGATACTGGAAATCCACTCTTTCCCCTTTTACCGGGCCTTTTAAAGATAAGGGAGGTACACCACTTCAATCCCACACCTGTTAAATTCACAACCTACATCGATCCTCTCACCCTTAGAAAACTTGTCTATCACGAATCCACCCTTCAGATACTTCTTGCACCGGTAAGGGTGTTCTTCTATGGAAAGGATGGAGTTCCCGCCCTCTTTGACGGATCCCTTGCCCCCTATCTGATCATTTTCCCCATTTTCGCCAGCTACAGAGATAAGTGGAACAGGGGTTTCATTGCCATTGCAATTCTCTTCATCCTGACCGTATTTTTTACTCAACCACTTCGTGCAAGATATTTTCTGCCTGCCGTACCTTTTCTTCTCATACTGACAGTGGAAGGTCTCAGCAAGCTCTCAGAAAGAAACAGGTTAATTGCATCCATTCTTCTCTTAGTCACGCTTATTCAACCAGCAAACTACTTTATCTCCCACACTTCAAGTGTTGAAATTTTACCCTTTTTAACTGGCAGAATGTCAGAAGAAAAGTGGAAGAGGAGGCATCTTCCATATAAAAACATGTATGATTTTATTAACAGGTCACCATGTAAAAAAATTTTCCTCTACTTTACAGGTAGAAGAGGTTACTACATTAACAGACCCTTCATGTTTGAGCCTTCCACAAATATTGAGGGTAACTGGTTGCTCACAGCAGTGAGGGAAAACTCATTTTATCCATTTAAAAAATTTGGAGTTGATTGCCTCGCCATCAACAAAACTCTCCTGTCACGCTTTATATCAATAAACTTCACCAGGAAGGATGTGGAATCCTTTAAAAACCTCTTTGCATCAAAAGCAACTATATTATACAATGATGAAGTGGTAGAGGTTGTAAAGATCAGATGAAGAGAAGGTGGATTGTCACTTCAATAGCTATCCTGCTGCTTGGAGCAGCTTGTTACCTGAATGGCAGGATTCACAGAATGGAAAGAAGAGAAGTTGAGGATTTCTTCTACCTCCCCATTGATAAATATGCCCAGCTGATATCATTTGGTTACAACAATGTTCTTGCTGATATTATCTGGATGAAGACCCTCGTTTACACCGGAGAGCATCTGAAAAGTGATAGAAATTTCAAATATCTTGTCTCTCTACTCAACGCAGTCACATCCCTTGATCCCAGATTTTTCTATCCCTACCGCTTTGCGGGGACAATACTTCCCTGGGAGGCACACGATACTGACAGCGCAATAAAAATTCTCCAGAAGGGGTTGAGATACCTTCCTGATAACTGGTATCTCTGGTTCATAACAGGTTTTATCTATCTCTACTTCAAAGAAAATTACAGAAAGGCCGCCTTTTACTTCAAAGAAGCAGCCACAAAACCGGGAAGACCACTCTTTGTCGTGAGTCTTGCAGGCAAACTGCTGGCAAAGGAAAATGATGCAGATACAGCCCTTAAAATTCTCTGGGAGGTCTATAAAAACACGAGAAATGAAGAAACAAAGAGGAAAATCCTCAGAAGAATCAAAATGATAATTGCTGAAAGAAATTTCAGAATCCTTGAGGATGCCGTCAGTAGATTCAGGAAAAGGGAGGGGAGATTACCAGAATCACTGAATGAACTTGTGCAAAAGGGGTACCTGAGAGAGATACCTCCGGAACCTTTCGGAGGCAAATACTATCTCACACAAGATGGTGAGGTCAGAAGCACTGTGTATAACAAAAGGATCAAAATATACCTGAAAAGATGAATGCCATTGAAATAAAAGATTTGAGAAAATCTTATCCCACGGGCCACATTATCAGGAAAAGGATAACTGCCCTGAGGGGTATTTCATTTTCTGTGAAGAAGGGTGAAACATTTGGTCTGCTTGGCCACAATGGAGCGGGGAAAACAACAACCTTTAAGATACTTACCGGTCTCATCTTTCCTGGCGGGGGAGAGGTGAAAATTTTAGATAAAAGTCCCGATGACCTGGAGGCAAAAAACTCCATTGGATTTCTCCCTGAAAATCCCTACTTTTATACATACCTCACACCTGTTGAGCTTCTTCAATTCTACGGGGGGCTTTTCAACATAGAGAGAAAAAAACTTCATGATAGAATCGAATATCTACTTGATCTTCTTTCTCTGACTAAATGGAAGGATACGAGGATAGGGAAATTTTCAAAGGGTATGTTGCAGAGAGTTGGAATGGCTCAGGCTCTGATAAATGACCCGGAAATTCTGATACTTGACGAACCAATGACAGGCCTTGATCCCGTGGGGAGGAAGGAACTTAAAAACATAATTCTCTCCCTGAAGGAAAAGGGTAAGACAATAATTTTTTCCTCACATATCCTTTCAGATGTGGAGATGATCTGCGACAGGGTGGCAATTCTGATTCGGGGCAGGATAGTGGAAACAGGCAGCATCGAGGAACTGCTGGTTAAAAGATCCACAGGATATGAAATTGAACTGACGGCAAATGCAAAGGAGTGGGTGAAAAACAAGGGGCTTGAATATTCACCTTCGGGGAGTTCAATCATAGTTACCCTGAAGGACTTCGGAGAAGCCCAGAAGCTTCTGAAAGAAGCTGTTAATGAACAACTGGAAATCCTCTCTTTTATACCAAGAAGAGTCATGCTGGAGGATCTATTCATGGAGGAGTACAGAAAGTATGAAAAAGATATACGTGGTGGCAGTTAACACCTACAGAGAAGCCATAAGAAACAGGATTCTCTACACCGTCCTATTTTTCCTTCTGATCCTGCTCGGTATTTCCACAATTCTGGGAAGTTTTACTATGGGGGAAACCAGGAGATTTGTCATTGATTTTGGATTCAGTGGAATAGAGTTGCTCGGCGTGGCAATGGCAATTATCATAGGAACAGGGATGATCTACAACGAAATTCAGAGAAAAACCATATTCACAGTCATACCAAAACCTGTTAAAAGGTGGCAGTTTATCCTCGGGAAATTTCTTGGACTTTCTCTCACACTCTTTGTTCAGGAAGTTTTAATGCTTGTTTTCGTGGTTATCTTCATAGTAATTGTTAAGGGGAAAATAACTTCTCTCCTCTTTGTGGGAGCCTTTTTCATCTTTATGGAAATTTCCCTGACCATAGCAATCTCCATCTTCTTCTCCACTTTTTCTTCTCCCATTTTAAGCGGACTCTTCACAACCACACTTTATTTGATTGGCAATTCACTGGAGGAATTAAAATCTCTTCTCACAATGAAAATGGCCAGTTCGCCTGTTTTAAAGTTTACAATCCTCTTTTTCTACAATATTCTCCCCAACTTCCACAATCTGAATATAAAAAACGAAGTGGTACACAATCTTACCTTACCAGAGGGTTATGTTATCAATTCTATTTTCTACGCAGTGGCATATATTCTTTTTCTCCTCACCATCTCAACTCTGATCTTTGAAAAGAAGGAGTTTTACTGAAAATGTACAGGGGAAAAAGAACGGGAGTGGTCGTTCCCGCCTATAATGAGGAAAAGCAGATATACAGGGTGCTTGAAGGGATACCCGATTTTGTTGATACCATCATCGTCGTTGATGATGCGAGCAGCGACGGTACGGCTGAAGTGGTTAAAAAATATATTTCCGATCACAGAGATGAAAGGGTGATACTCATAAGACATGATAAAAATCAGGGGGTTGGAGGAGCAATAGCAACAGGATACAAAAAAGCCATTGAACTTGAACTTGATGCTGTGGCTGTAATGGCTGGGGATGGACAGATGGACCCGGCTGACCTTCCCTCACTTCTTGACCCCATTGTTGAAGACAGGGCTGACTATGTCAAAGGCAACAGACTTTTCACCGGTGAGGCATGGAAGAAAATTCCAAAGGTAAGGTACCTTGGAAACGCCTTCCTCTCACTTCTTACCAAAATCGCATCAGGATACTGGCACATTGCAGATTCCCAGACAGGTTACACCGTCATTAACAGAAGGGCCCTCCTTGCAATTGACTGGGACACGATTTACAAAAGGTATGGAGTACCCAACGACATTCTCATAAAACTGAACATTGTCAACATGAGGGTTATGGATGTGCCAGTCAATCCCCTTTACAATGTGGGGGAGAAATCCAAGATGAAGATTCCTAAAGTGATTCTCCCCATCTCCATGCTTCTTCTCAGAGGTTTTTTCAGGAGAATGTGGGAAAAGTATGTAATCAGGGACTTTCATCCTCTCGTATTCTTTTACACTGCAGGTGTAGTTCTGACCATTCCGGGCCTGATTTTTGGACTTTACCTCTTCATCATACGATTGATGGGTCATGGTGTGGCACCAACAAGTGCACTGTTTGCCATGTTCCTAACGATCTCCGGCATCCAGTTTCTCCTCTTTGCAATGTGGTTTGACATGGAATATAACAGGGATCTGAAACCAAAATGAATTTATCACTTTACTACTTTTACATAATTCTCGGTTTGTTTTCCTCTCTGCTGGGTTTTTTCGTATTTTTCTATGTGAAACCCAAATATCAGAGGATTACCGGGCTCATAATAGGAATCAGTGGACTTATTTTTGCAGTAATCTCCTTTCTGATAATAAGAATGTTGCGATGAAAGAACTTATCCTTCATATTCCAGAGTGGTTCATACTTCTCTCTGCATTTATCTGGGGCCTTGTGTGGGGAAGTTTCTTCAATGTATGCATATACCGAATTCCACGAAAAGAATCTATTATTTACCCTCCAAGCCACTGTCCCGTCTGCGGGCACAGACTGAAATGGTACGACAATATCCCTCTGGTGAGCTATATTCTCCTCAAAGGCAAATGCAGATACTGTGGTGCAAAGATATCCATGAGATACCCGATTGTGGAATTCGTGACAGGAATTATCTCCATACTAATCGCTCTCAAATCAGAAACTGTTCCTGAGTTTTTTATATACTTTTTCTTTTTCGGCTGTCTCCTCGTCATATCTGCAATTGACTGGGATACCTACACCATACCAGATGAACTATCACTTCCTCTTCTTGGTGTGGGTCTGATCCTCCTCTTTCTCCATCTCTTAAAAACCTCCCCCATACAGGGTATCGCCGGGGCACTGATCGGAGGAGGAATTCCTCTGCTTATCTCCTTTGTATATGAAAAAGTAAAAAAAATCGATTACCCCGCACTGGGAGGTGGAGACATAAAAATACTCACCGCCACCGGGGTTTTCCTTGGCCTGTATGGCATCCTCTTCACACTGATAATTGGTTCATTTCTGGGGATCGTTATAGGATATCCACTGACCATAAAAACAGGGAAAAGGGTGGAAGAGGAGGAGCTTCAGGAGGTCAGATATATCCCCTTTGGTCCCTTCATTGCCGGGGGGGCGTTTCTCACATATCTGATTGGTGTGGACAAACTGGTCCATTTGTTGCTATTCTAATATTGTATGAAACTTAGATGGGTTCACTCCCTTTCTCTCAGTCTTATTATCTGGTATCTCTTCCTCTTTCTCACTCTGGTCTTCCTTCTCAGCTGGAGTGTTGTAAAGATAGTTGAAACTGAAGTTCTCAAAGAACAGATTAAAAATTTTGAACTATTCTCAGAAATAACAAAAAGCTATGCAGAAAAAACAATCATCTCCTCCAGAAAAACCCCTGATATAGAAACCCTCACCAGATGGCTCTCTGATCCCCTGAGGAAAAAGGGGATTCTCCTGGGAATGGAAATTCTCTACAGCTGGGAGCCCGTCGTAAAAACGGGAAATATTTCAGGTACCGGAGATGAAATTGCAGCCTTTCTCTCCTCAAAAAAGGAAAAAAAAGTTTTTCTAAACCTGAAAAAACGAATTCTCACCGTTTCAGAGTATCACTGGGTCGACATATTTATGCGAAGCAGGAGAAATATACAGATCATAATGAGGTTTGATCTCTCCTGGTTCAATGGGGTCGCAAAGAGAATCTTCAGGTTGCTCTTTCTATACATCTTCGCCACCTCAATTGTTATAATTGTGGTTCTCCTCTGGATCACGGAGAGGAAGGTTATTTCACCAATTGGAAAATTAATTGAGTCATCTGAAAAGATTGCCAGAGGGGACTTTCTGAAGAAAAAACCCTTTCACTCCAGCGATGAACTGGGTTTTCTGGCAGAGTCCATGTTTTCCATGTCAAAAAAAATTGAAGAAGACAGAAATACCATAATCAACCAGGTGAGGGAACTGAACGAAGCCTACAGGAAATTAAAGGAGATGCAGGAGGAAATAATAAAAAATGAGAAACTCGCCCTCATCGGGCAGATGACCTCCGGTCTTGCCCATGAAATTGGCAATCCAATAACCTCAATAATCGGGCTGACACAGATACTTCTTCAGTCACCAGACATTTCAGATGAGGAAAAGGATATACTCAGGAGAATACTCAGTGAAGGAAAGAGAATTGACAATCTGATAAGAACACTCCTTGACTTCTCAAGACCCAGACGGGAAGAATACAGAAAGGTTAGATTGAAAAATCTGATAAACAGGGCTCTGGATCTGCTGAATATTCAGGGAAAACTCAAAAGAATCAGTGTGGAGGTGAGGGGAGAGGATTATGAAATCTGCGCAGAGGAGGAAAAACTTCTTCAGGTAATCCTTAATCTTCTGGTAAATGCCTCCGATGCCATAAGGGAAAAATTCGGGAAGAATGAGGGAGGATACATCAGGGTTGAACTTAAAAAAAGTGAAGAAATCATCACGGTGCAGATTGAGGACAACGGAATCGGCATAGAGGAGAAGAACCTTAAAAAAATATTCCTCCCTTTCTTCACCACCAAAGAGCCAGGGAAGGGAACGGGTCTTGGCCTCTATGTATCATCAATGATAATTGAACAGATGGGAGGGAAAATAGAGGTTGAATCCTCTCCAGAAATTGGAACCAGGTTTCAAATAAAATTGCCAGAGGGAAAAGAGATGTGCTAATATTTTAAAAAGTTTAACCAGGGAGGTTAAAATGTTTGAACTGAATGAAGAGTACCGTCTGCTGAAAGAGGAAGTTTCAAAGCTGGCAAGGGAGAAGTTGAAACCCCTTGCTCCACTCTACGATGAAAAGGAGGAATTCAACAGAGAAGGATTCAATTACCTTGCTGAGATGGGACTTCTGGGAATAACTGTTCCGGAGGAATATGGAGGCGCAGGTGGAGATATTGTTGGTGCAACCATTGTGATGGAAGAGATAGCAACCGTTGATCCAGCCCTTGCCCTTTCATACGGTGATCACACAATCCTCTGCACAAATAACATTCTCTTGCATGCCAGTGAGGATCAGAAGAAAAAATACCTCCCTGATCTTGCCAGCGGGAAGAAAATTGGAGCCATGGCACTGACAGAGCCGGAGGCAGGCTCTGACGCAACCAGTATAAGAACCACTGCAGTAAAGAAGGGGGACAGATATATTTTAAATGGCACAAAGACATTCATAACCAATGGACCGGTGGCAGACATATTTGTTGTGTATGCAAAAACATCTCCCGAGAAGGGGAAGCATGGAATAAGTATCTTCATAGTTGAAAAAGAATTCAAAGGTCTGAAGGTGGGAAAGAAGTTTAAAAAAATGGGAATGAGGTCCTCCCCCACATCTGAAATATATTTTGAGGATTGCGAGGTTCCTGAAGAAAACTTGATGGGGGATGAAAATAACGGCGTTTACATGATGCTGAGGAATCTTGATATTGAGAGAGCAACCCTTGCTGGAATTGCCCTTGGAATAATAAAGGAATCAATAAACATAAGCCTCCAGTATGCACAGGAGAGGAAACAATTTGGCCGCCCAATTATTGATTTTCAGATGGTACAGGAAAAAATAGCAGATATGGTTACCCTTTACCATGCGTCAAGGTATCTGATCTATGCCGCTCTCGAAAAGGCAAAGAGAGGGGAGAAGGCAAACATGGATGCAGCCATGGCAAAGGTCTTTTCCTCGGAAGCGGCAACAAAAGCTGCCCTTTCCGCTGTCCAGATTCTTGGGGGCTATGGATACACCAGGGACTTTCCGGTGGAGAGACTGGCAAGAGATGCAAAACTGATGGAAATTGGTGCAGGAACAAGTGAAATTCAGAGAATTATCATTCTCAAGGAGATGCTGAAAAGGGGACGCCTGGAGTAACTACCAGCCTCCCACTCCCCCTCCACCTCCACCACCTCCCACTCCACCACCTCCCCCTGCCGCTGAAGTTCTCGAAGTTCCTGTTGCCGAAGAAACACTGGTGCTGACCGATGTGTAAACTGCTGCAGGTAGAGCTGATATTCCAGATACAGTGCCCGTGTACCAGGATGGAGAGTAATCACTCCTTCCATACTCCATCAAAAGAGATTCAAATTTTTCACCCCACTTCTTTTCCACATCAAGGGCTATTGCATAGGGAAGATACCTCTCAAAAAGTCCCTCCACACCATACTTTTTTATGAGCGCATCAAGATTCTCCTTTTCCGCCACCCTGAGATAGAGTTTGAATCCCTCAATCCTGTCCATCAGTTTCCTTCCCAGTCGTGTGGGGGCCTTAAGGAGGTAGTAAAACACAACATTGATAAAAAGGACAAAAATGGTGAAAATTAGAAAAGCTGTATCTGAAGCCATTTTTAGAAAGAAAAATCCCCCTGCCTCTCCACCCAGGAACACAAGAAAAAATAGAAATTGAACCACTGAAAGGAAAATATATCTAGCTTCATGCGTTTCAAGCATGGCTCTGAATGTGACCACAAAGCTTCTGAAAAGTGAATATACTCCCACACTCCACATCGAGATCCACAGAAGAATGAAAATTACAAATGGAGCCATGGGATATGACAGAGCACTCTTTATCAACACCGCTGCACTCAGCAGAAAACCCAGGCCAAAAAGCCATATATTTGATTTAAAGAATTTCCCCTCATAACTGCTGGCCAGCTTTTTCCTGAACTTTCTTATCACCTCCTGCAAAAACCTGTTCTCACTTCTTGAGAGTGCCACGACCTCCCTTCCAAAGAAAAGATGTCTCAACAGATACTTCTCGTCACCGGTCAGATCCTTATCCGGGGCTTTTCCCGTTCTTTCAAGATAAACATCACCATCTTCTTCATTTATCTTCAAATATCCCTTAACGGCAAGATCAACGATGTTGCTAACAAGTACCTTAGTATCATAACCCATCTTCATGATGTATCTCGCCGCTCCGGGGGAGATACCCTCTGGAGGATAGTAAAGAGGAATTATAACTCCTTTCCGTGGATCTTTACCTGCCATCAACCAGAGAAGGAAGTAAAAGATAAAGATCAATCCTGTTCCTGCAAGAAGATCTCCCCTTGTTCTGAGCAACTCCCTTAGCCAGAATAAGAGATCCTCCTTTACAAAAAAGCCCTTCTGGAAAGAAACAGCAATTGTGAATCCCTCACCAGGTTTAACATCCTCAAGGGTGAAGATAATACTCCTCTCCTGAGGAGTTACCTTTGCCACCCCTTTCCATTCTCTGCTGCCCTCTCTTCCTGAATATCCCCTGTATGCCATTATCCTTTCAAATCCCCCGGGTGGTGCAACAATAACTGCCTCAGCTCTATCTACGGGAAACTGAATGGTGGAAAATATGTTCCAGTAGACTTCATCAAAATTATCATATTCCTGCACCATCCTTCTTACATTGAGATGCACAGAGAATGTATGATTTCCCGGTGAAAGAAAACTCCTGGAAGAGCCGAGATAGAGTTTGAACCCCCTGC
>JALSQH010000099.1 GCA_026985515.1 bacterium | reverse complement strand
GTTTCACTATCAGTTGAGAGCCAGAATCTTACAAAGTAACCCTCCACCTCATAATCAATCATGCCCAGGAACAGATCTTCATGGTTAAACATATAAGAAACAGATTTTCCCTCTGTTTGAGGGAGGAAATTGCTATTTTCCGAATAGGTTGTTCCCCCACTTATCCTGACAATTTTCAATGGAGTGAAACTGGCTAACTCCCTTTTAATATAAGAATGACGATACTCTCCCGAAAGGATGTAACCTACTTTAAAGTTGATATCTGAAAATCTACCCTGAAAGATGACTGGAAGTTTGAATGAAAAATCTTCATGGAACTCCTCAACATCGTAGTTTCTCACACCGTAAAATTTCTCCAGATAGTTTGCCTGTGGATTTACATCTGTTTCCCCGGTGCTATGGAGAATATGGGAATCCACGGTAAATCCACCCTCGACCCTGTAATTCCCCCTCAAACGAGAATAGGAAAGGGAAGCTCCTGAAATGAAAAGGAATTTTCCCTGTACAGGGGATTTCACCAGCAGAATAACTTCCCCCAGAAATCCTCTCCCCACCCTTCCAGAAAAGTTATCCTCAAATGTCAAATCATAAATTGTATACTCTCTGCCATAACTTGATGGAACTTCCTCCCTGTAGTAATACCTCCACCTATCAAATGAATTGGAGAGATCATATCCTGGCAGATAACTGAAGTCCCCCTGAATCCTGAAATTTTTCCCCTCAAAGATGCTCCCCAGACCCACTCCATATTCGTCATAACTCCAGTACCTCTCTGGCCCAGAAATGTATTCAAAATTGCTTCCGCTTTCAGCTATCTGATCTTTTTCGCTGAGTTTCAACCTCTTCCACTTAAATTTAATTCCCATCCACAGACTCTCCTCTGTGAAAATTCCCAGACCAGCAGTGAGGTTATGAACTACGAGATTTCCAGATTCAACAGGCGTCTTTTCAATACCCATCTCCTCTCCATCTTCCCTGAAAAGAACAGCAGAAGTAACAGGATCAGGTAGATCAAGCTCCCAGGGAGGAAGTAATTCAAAAGAAGGCAGGTAACTTCTGGAAAAATAGGAATAATCAATCATTACTTCCGGGGAAACATTCCCCTGGACCAATCCCAATTTCGCCCCCACTTCTCCCCTTCCTGTACCCTCCTTTCCCTTTTCAACTCTCTCTCCTGAAAGAAATCCACCATCCTGTGGCACCGTTGCAGCCGCAGTTACTCTGGTGCTCCGGGAGGAGTAACTTTCACCAGCCCAGAAACTATACTTTATTTTACCAAAAGAGGCAGAGTAACCAACAAAAGGAAAATTCTTCTCAGAGGAGAAACTCAAACCCGTGAAATTATAAAAAGAGGGCATTTTTAACTTATCTATTTCGCCCCAGAGAACACCACCACTCCATCTGTAAATGGGAGAAAAATAACCCTCACCCCCTATCAGGAGGGAGGGAAGAAAAAGCAAAAGGAGTAAACTACTCCTCACCTTCCCTCCGGCCAAGAAGTGACCTTATTCTCAATCTCAGAGAATTAATTTTGATAAATCCCTCTGCATCAGCCTGATTGTAAACCTCTTCTCTCTCAAAAGTGGCAAACTCGGGACTGTAAAGGGAGTATGGAGATTTTCTCCCTGCAATAATAACATTTCCCTTGTAAAGCTTGAGTCTAACCGTACCAGTCACATTTTCCTGTGTATGGTCAATGAACTTCTGTAGCGATTCCCTCTCTGGAGAGAACCAGTAACCATAGTAGACCAGTTCTGAATACCTGGGGATGAGAGAATCCCTCAAGTGCATTACCTCTCTGTCAAGAGTTATGGATTCAAGAGCTCTGTGTGCATGGTAGATAAGGGTACCCCCAGGAGTCTCGTAAACTCCCCTCGACTTCATTCCAACATATCTGTTCTCAACAATGTCCACCCTTCCTATACCATGTTTACCTGCTATTTTGTTGAGCTTATCAAGCAACGCGGCAGGAGAAAGTCTCTCCCCATTTACCTTGACAGGGTTTCCCTTTTCAAACTCTATTTCCACATATTCAGGTTCGTCGGGTGCATCCATAGGCGAGACTGTGAGCTGGAAAATATCCTCCGGAGGCTCTGCCCATGGATCCTCAAGAATTCCACCCTCGTAACTTATGTGGAGCAGATTTCTATCCATGGAGTATGGTTTATCTTTAGTAACAGGTACCGGTATGCCCCTTTTCCTTGCCCAGTCAATGAGATCAGATCTGCTCTTTAAATCCCATATTCTCCATGGAGTTATCACCTTTATGGATGGTTCAAAGGTGTAGTATGTAAGCTCAAATCGTACCTGATCATTCCCCTTTCCAGTTGCACCGTGACTCACCGCATCAGCTCCCTCCTTCCTCGCAATTTCAATCTGTTTTTTCGCAATAAGAGGTCTTGCAATGGATGTTCCAAGAAGATAATAGTTTTCATAAATGGCACTTGCCCTCATCATCGGGAAAACATAATCTCTCACAAATTCTTCCTTGAGGTCCTCAATATAAACCTTATCTGCTCCGGTCCTAAGTGCTTTCTCCCTGATCTCCTCCATATCCTCATTCTGCCCCAGATCAGCAGCAAAAGCTATAACTTCGCAGTTGTAAGTTTCCTTCAGCCATGCAAGAATAACTGAAGTATCCAGCCCCCCAGAATACGCAAGAACAACCTTCTTTACTTCGCTCACTCTGACCTCCTTATTAGGATTTTAAAACTACTTATCTCCTTTGAGAGTAACCTGATACTCTTCGTTCAACTCTCTCATTCTCTTAATTTCTTCCTCTGAGAGCCTGTTTCTGGTGGTAACCTGAATCGATTGCTCCTTTCCAGTTGCAAGATCTCTGGCTGAAACACTCACTATTCCATCTGAATTGATTGAAAAGGTTACTTCAATTTCCGGAACTCCTCTGGGAGCAGGGGGAATATCTGTCAGAACAAATTCACCGAGTAATTCATTTTCCTCCGCAATATCACTCTCTCCCTGGTAAACACTTATTTTAACCGATCTCTGATTATCTTTGACCGTCGTGAAGATATGACTCTTTTTGGTGGGAACAGGGGTATTTTTGGGAATCAATCTGGTAAAATATCCTCCATATGTCATGATACCCAGAGAAAGTGGAGTAACATCTATGAGCAGGAGATCCTTATCCTCTCTCATCAGCATATCTGCCTGAATAGCGGCACCAACAGCCACCACTTCATCTGGATGTACCCCTTTTCTCAGCTGCTTCCCGAATAATTCTGCAACCTTTTTCTGAATAAGGGGCATCCTCGTCTGACCACCAACAAGGATAACATCCTTTATGTCGCTTTTTTTAACACCGCTTTCCCTGAATGTCTCTTCCACTATTTCAAGTGTCTGCTCCACAAGATCAAGTACCATCTGTTCAAGCTGATCCCTTGTAAGAATAACTTCAAGATGCAGAGGACCCGAGGGACCTGTGGCAATAAAGGGGAGAGTTATCTTGGTCTCCATTAATGTGGAAAGCTCCATCTTGGCCTTTTCAGCAGCATCCTTCAAGCGCTGCATGGCAAGTTTGTCCTTTGACAGGTCTATACCAAGCTGCTTTTTCCCCTCTGCAATCAGATACTCCACTATTCTCTTATCAAAATCCTCTCCTCCCAAAAAGGTATCACCTGCAGTGGCAATAACTTCATAAACGTCTTCACTTAAATCAAGAATGGATATATCAAAAGTTCCTCCACCAAGATCATAAACCGCTATTAAACCAGACTCTTTCTTCCTGCCATATCCATAGGCAAGGGCAGCTGCGGTGGGCTCATTTATTATTCTTATCACATCAAGGCCCGCTATTCTTCCTGCATCTTTAGTAGCCTGTCTCTGACTATCATTGAAATGGGCAGGAACTGTTATCACTGCCTTTTCAACTTCCTCACCAAGAAATTCTGATGCCATAAACTTCAATTCAGTCAGAATCATTGCAGCAATTTCAGGTACCGTGTATTCTCTGTCAATCAGTTTTATTCTCACATCATCATTGGGTCCCCTCACTATTTTATATGGATACCTTTTTATTGATTCCTGCACCTGAGGAGAATCAAATCTCCTGCCAATCAATCTTTTAAAAGCATAAACTGTATTTTCCGGATTCATCACAGCCTGTCTTTTGGCAAGGTGTCCAACAAGTTTTTTACCATCCTTTGTAACAGCATATATTGATGGAGTGACTCTATATCCGCTGCTGTTGGGAATAACAACGGGTTTACCCCTTTCCACAACAGCAACACAGCTGTTGGTCGTTCCAAGATCTATACCAATTGCTCTGCTCATACTACCTCACACTGCCCTGTTTTAAAAGAAGTTTCAGTTCTCTTATTTTTTCTCTTATCTCTGTGTTTTTCCTGTCTCTCTTGAGGATCTCTTCAAGTTCCCTGATCGCACCCTCCACATCACCAGACTCCTTTTTGGCCTCAGCAAGAAGAAAAACCACATCATTTTTTAACATTCCATATTTTTTCACCATTGAAAACAATTCTGCCGCTACTCTGTAAGCCCTGGTCATCTTCATCATTATCTTCCCCGCCCTTACAAGAAGCTCGGGGTCCGGAGGTAGATGTGTAAGGTTAGCCTTTACGAGAGAAACCATCTCTTTAACAGTGTCAAGCTCAAGCAGCATCTCATCTTTCTCAATCTTTTCCACCATCCTTCTCAAGTCGGATGCAATCTGGGCTTTCCTTATTCTCTCGTCAAGAGAGGGGAGTGAACCAATCAGCTGTCTGGCAAGTTTATAATTATTCAGAGCTGATGAATACTCCCTGTTCTTATATGCCTCATCACCCAGAGTTATCAATCTGTACGCCTTCTCCTTCGGTGTATCCGCTTCTTTCTCAGCAATGTCAATTTTTATTTTCCTCTTTTTTACCCCTGTTGCAAGCTCCTCATCATACTCCCTTCTCATTTCAGGATTGCTGAGAGTTGAATAAGCCTCTGAAATTGTTGCAAAAATAACATCAAGTTTCTTCCGTGTTTCAGGAGAAACCTTCTGGTAGTACTGATCAGGATGATACTTCCTTGACAGGGATCTGTAAGCCTGCCTTATTGCCTCCTTTGAAGCTTTTCTTGGCAATCCGAGTATGTCATAATAATTTCTCGTCTGAACAAACTGATACATCCTTTCAATATCTCTCAACACCTCTTCCGGGATGGAATCTTCACTAACCTTTCTTTCCTCTTTTTTAACATCAGAATTTTCCAACCTTCTATCGGACTTTCCTGAACTTTTACTCCACCACTTCGATATTGGCCCCTCTGAATCATCCAGCGTGATCACTCCGTAATCAAGGAGTTTCTTTAAAAGTTCGAGGGTTCTTTCCTGTGGAAGAGTTGATATCATCAGGATCTCCCCTATGGAGGTCTTCCCGTCAATCAGAGACAAAACAAACCCTTCCTCCGGAGTCAGGGTCAGACCCTCCAAGGAACCTGACGCAACTATTCTGGGTTTTGCCTTCAAACTATTTTCATCCAGTTTCATTGCAGTATCAAATACTCCAGCAATGCTTTCTGCACATGTAATCTGTTCTCAGCCTGGGTAAATATTTCCTCAGCATGCTCTTCAAAAACCTTTTCTTCTATCTCCTCTCCCTTATGGGCGGGGAGACAGTGAAGAACCATCACATTTTCGTGGGCTCTTCTCAGAAGTTCACCATTTACCTGAAATTTCTGAAAGGGGGTGAGATCAGACTTATCCTGTCCCATTGACACCCACACATCTGTATAAACCACCTCTGCCCCCTCAACAGCGGTGAAGGGATCATGAAGTATCTCTATCTTTCCCCCCCTTTCCCTTGCATTTTCAACAATTTCTCTCTCAGGTCCAAAACCTTCAGGTGTCGCAACATTCAATTCATATCCAAAAACAGCGGCTCCATTTATAAGCGAATGGGCCACATTGTTTCCGTCACCAAGATACGCCACTCTTACCCCACTAATTTTACCCAATTTTTCAATAATTGTAAAGACATCTGACAAAATTTGAACAGGATGATACTTATCTGTCAATCCATTTACTACCGGGATGGTGGCATACTGAGCCAGTCTTTCAACTGTTTCCTGCCCAAATGTCCTTATCATGATGGCATCTGCATACCTCGATATAACCCTTGCCGTATCCTCAATACTTTCCCCCCTGCCAAGCTGGCTCTCCTGTTTTCCCATAAAAACCGCAGTACCACCCAGCTGGTACATCCCTATTTCAAAGGATAGCCTCGTCCTGGTTGAAGGCTTCTCAAAAATCATTACAAGGGTTCTACCCTCAAGGGTCTTTATAATTCTTCCCTCCTGCCTCGCTCTCTTCAACTGCGAAGCTCTCTGAAGTATCCATTCAAGTTCTTCCCTCTCCAGACTGAAAAGTGTCAGGAAATCCTTTTTCATCCTAATCCTCCTCAATTTCCCGAAATAGTTCCTCAATAATCGACACCGCCCTGTCTATTTCCCCCTTTTCCACAATCAGCGGCGGAAGCAGCCTCACCACCCTCTCAGCAGTACAGTTAACTATCAACCCCCTCTCAAGGGCTCTCTGCACAATTTCACCGCATTTGATTTTCAGAAGAATTCCCCACATAAGTCCTCTCCCCCTCACCTCCTCCACAAAGGAAAATTTCATTTTAAGTTGAAGCAACTTATCCCTTAGATACTCCCCTTTTTCACGAACCCCCGCAAGAAACTCCGGGTCCTTTACTCTTCTGATAACTTCAAGGGCCACACCTGTAACAAGGGGATTACCACCAAATGTGGAACCATGAACACCTGGTGTAACAACATCAGAAATTTCTTCATGCACAATGGTGGCACCTATTGGCAATCCTCCAGCAAGTGCCTTTGCTGATGTAAAAATATCAGGCTGAACCCCGTATCCCTGAAAAGCGTAAAGGTCACCGGTTCTCCCAACACCCGTCTGAACTTCGTCCAGAATGAGAAGTATCCCCCTCTTCCTCGTCTCCTGCCTCAGGTTGTAGAGAAAATCAACCTCCGCCGGTATAACTCCACCTTCTCCCTGAATCGGCTCAACCATAACTGCCACAACTTCCTCACTTACCCTGTCAAGAAGTGAGGCAAGATCGTTGAATTTGAAAAATTCAAAACCGGGGCAGAGCGGATCAAAACCTTTCTGGACCTTTTCCTGACCTGTTGCTGAAACGGTGGCGAGTGTTCTTCCATGAAAGGAATTCTCCGCAACAAGGATTTTATATGCACCATTCTTCCTCTTTTTACCATACAGTCTGGCAAATTTTATAGCAGCTTCATTGGCCTCAGCCCCGCTGTTGGAAAAGAAAACCTTTGCAGGAAAAAGAGACCTCACAATTTCTCCTGCAAGCTCTTCCTGTGAATCTATCTGAAAATAGTTGGACAGATGCCAGGGTTTCTCAGCAAGGGTTTTTAGTTTTTCTACCAGAGGAGAATAGGCATATCCAAAAATATTGACCCCTATTCCTGAAAGGAAATCAAGATACTCCTTCCCATTCTCATCATAGAGGTAAGGGCCCTTACCCGATACAAATTTTACACCATACCTGCTGTATGTTGGAAGAAGAAAACTCATCTCACTATCTCCGTACCTATTCCTGCATCTGTGAACAGTTCCAGTATAAGGGAATGCGGAATCCTGCCATCAATTATATGAACCTTCTCCACACCACTCTGAACAGCCCTGACCCCCCACTCAACTTTCGGAATCATTCCGCCCGTTATCTCCCCATTTTTAACCATCTGCTCTATTTCTTCAGGTTTAAGACTCTTCATAAGTTGACCATCTTTACCCTTAACCCCCTCAGTATCTGTCAGGAAAATTAGTTTTTCAGCTTTCAAACCCATTGCAACTTCTGCAGCAACAATGTCTGCGTTTAAATTGTATGTTACCCCTTCTCTATCCACACCAACGGGTGCAATAATTGGGATAAAGCCAGATTGATCTAGCACCTCAAGAATTTCTGGATTAAACTCCTCCACCTCTCCCACTTTACCAATATCAATGATTTCTGGTGGCAGGCCTTCCTTTTCCTCCACAAAGGTTATCTTCCTGGCAAGGATCATGTTACCATCTTTCCCGCTCAAGCCTATGGCCTTTCCCCCCGCTCTATTTATCAAATTCACAATTTCTTTATTCACCTTTCCCACAAGGACCATCTCAACGACATCCATCGTTTCATCATCGGTGATTCTCATTCCTCTGTAGAATCTGCTTTCAAGACCCATCTTTTCCATCACCTTTCCAATCTGGGGACCTCCACCATGCACTATAACAGGATTAATACCTATGTACTTGAGCAGTGTTATATCATCTGCAAAGCTTCTCTTTAATCCGGCATCAACCATTGCGTTGCCGCCATATTTGACCACGATTGTTTTACCGTAGAATTTCTTAATATAAGGTAAGGCCTCTAGCAGTGTATTTGCCTTTTCAATGTACCTTCTCATCTTTCAATCCTGCTTTTTCATCCTGCTTTTAAGCTTTTCCATCAGAGTAACTGCTCTGGCAAGTTTCGTCCTCAATTCATCGGCCTCAGCCTCTGCCTTTGCCTGAAGATCAATGCTTCGTGTAAGACTCTCGTTAAGCCAGTAAAGGTTAACGGCAATACCAAATAGATTCGCCACAAACTCTCCTTCGAGAGAATGAAAACCATCCCCCTTTTCAACAAGCATCAGAGCAAAAACCCTTCCTCTCTTTTTTATAAAAAAAAGCAATCTATCCTCGCTCCCCCTTCCGGGCAGGTATTTATCTATCTCCTCACCCTCCACAAAATCTGGATACTCTTCCTTCAGGGAAAGATCAAGTTCCTCCTCGCCTGAGGGGAAAATAAGCTTTAACTTCCTGCTCTCCCTAGAAAGTACCCAGAGAGTTAACCCGGTGAGATTAAATTTTTCCCTTACCTCTCTTGCAAGGACTTCAAAAATTTCCTCTCCAGGGGGGGTGTCAATCAGAATCTGGAGCAGTTCTACAAAGGAGGTAACGGTATCTTCATTAAAAAGACATCCTTCAATTTCCTTTTTCTGCTTCCCTGTCAGGGATCTTACAAGCTCAGACAACTTTTCGAAGCTGACCGGCTTGGGAAGAATCGCTGCTGCTCCCGCCTTTATCCCCCTTTCAGCCAGCTTCATTTCCCTCGGATTTGCCATGAGAATAACTGGAAGATCAAGTTTTATTTTTTTTAATCCCTGAAGGGTGTCTATCCCGTGCAATCCGGGCATTATCAGATCAACAACGGCAAGATCAAAGTTCGGGTCTGTTTCCATAATTCTGATGGCATCCACACCTGAAGGTACTGCTACACAATCAATTCCTTCAGTTTTCGCCCAATCCTCAATCTCTTTGAGGATATTTCTGTCATCATCAACAACAAGAATCCTCATTCCAGACCCTCAGAGTATATACCTGCTCAGATCCTCACTCTCAACAATATCTTTCAACTTTTCTCTTACATACTCACCTGTAATGGTGATTTTCTGACCCTTCAGCTCGGGGGCATTGAAGGAAATATCCTCAAGGAGCTTCTCCACCACAGTGTAAAGCCTCCTTGCCCCAATATTCTCATTTTTAAGGTTGACTTCCTCAGCCAGCCTTGCAATTTCTCTCAGAGCGTCATCGGTAAATTCAAGTTCCACATCCTCCGTTTTCATTAATTCAATGTACTGCCTTGTTATAGCATTCTCAGGTTCGGTGAGAATTCTGTAAAAATCATCTCTTGTGAGAGGAGATAATTCCACTCTGATGGGAAATCTACCCTGCAGTTCAGGAATAAGATCAGAAGGTTTCGCCACATGAAAAGCACCTGCCGCAATAAACAGGATATGGTCAGTTTTAACCAGTCCATACTTCGTTGTAACGGTGGTTCCCTCGATAATGGGGAGAAGATCTCTCTGAACTCCCTCCCTTGAAACATCGGGACCTCTATCCCCCTCTCTCCCCGCCACCTTGTCTATTTCGTCTATGAAAACTATTCCACTCTCCTCCACTTTACGCAGTGCCACTGATGTCACCTTGTCCATATCTATGAGCTTTGAAGCCTCTTCCTGGGCAAGATACTCGAGAGCCTCCTTTACCTTCATTCTTCTCTTTTTCTTCTTTTTGGGTAGAAAAGCGTCAAACAGGTCCTTCATCTGATATCCCATCTCTTCCATACCCGAAGCGGAAAAAACCTCAATTACCGGAACCGCCGAGGCAGTTACAGTGATTTCCACTTCCCTCTCATCCAACTTACCCTCCCTCAACATCTGCCTGAATTTTTCCCTCGTTTCCCTGTAGGTCCTTTCATGCTCATCATCCTGATAGTAACTGGAAACTCTCGGTATGAGAATGTCAAGTAACCTTTCCTCAGCTATCTGTTTCGCTTTTTCATAAACCTTTCTCTTCTCCGCCTCTTTTTCCTGATTCACCGCTATCTCCACAAGATCCCTTATGATTGACTCAACATCTCTTCCCACATAACCTACCTCTGTGAATTTTGAAGCTTCAACTTTGATAAAGGGAGCATCCGCAAGTTTGGCAAGTCTCCTTGCAATTTCAGTTTTTCCCACCCCCGTTGGTCCTATCATGAGTATGTTTTTGGGTACTATTTCATCTCTCAATTCTTCAGGTACATGCTTCCTTCTCCATCTATTTCTCAATGCTATGGCAACTGCCTTCTTCGCTTCTTTCTGCCCCACAATGTATCTGTCCAGCTCCTCAACTATCTGTTTGGGAGTAAGAACTTCTTCTCTCTCCATTTTAACCTTTCCTCCTTATAATTCCTCCACCACAAAGTTGCTGTTGGTGTATATGCAGATATCGGATGCAATTTTAAGCGATTCCAGAGCAATTTCCCTTGCAGATAGGTTCGTATGTGTCAAAAGCGCTCTGGCTGCAGCAAGGGCATAATTTCCTCCGGAACCAATTGCTATTACAGGCTCATCCGGCTCAAGAACATCCCCTGTACCTGAAATCAGGAGAAGATGATCCTTATCTGCCACAACGAGAAGAGCCTCCAGATACCTGAGCATCTTGCTGGTCCTCCACTCCTTGGCCAGTTCCACTGCCGATTTAACCAGATTGCCGTTGAACTCCTTCAATTTTCCCTCAAACTTTTCAAAAAGAGCAAATGCATCAGCCGTGGAACCTGCAAAACCTGCCAGTACCTTATCATTATACAACCTTCTGACCTTTCTGGCAGATGCTTTTATGATGGAATTTCCCATTGTTACCTGTCCGTCACCTGCAACGACTGTTTTTCCATCTCTCTTTATAGCGATTATGGTCGTACCGTAAAATTTTTCCATCATTCACCCCTTGCCCGCGGATGTGACTTCATATAGACCTGCATTAACTTTTCCACTTCAACATGCGTGTAAACCTGAGTCGTGGAAAGTGAGCTGTGCCCCAGTAGCTCCTGAATTGTCCTTAAATCTGCGCCAGCATTCAGGAGATGGGTGGCAAAGGTATGTCTCAAGGCGTGAGGAGAAATTTTCCTCATTATGCTCGTCTTAACAATGTACTTATCAACAATCCTCTCCACGCTCCTTGCCGTCAATCTTCTGCCCCTGTTATTCACAAAAAGCGCCGTGTGTGTCTCACCATTACTCTCCATTATCTCCCTTCTAACAGGCAGGTATTTCCTCAAAGCCTCCAGAGCAGGTTTACCCAGAGGAACAATCCTTTCCTTTCTTCTCTTACCCCTTACAAGTACAAGTTCACTTTTGAAATCCACATCTTCAATATTTAATCCAACCAGCTCACTGACCCTCATCCCTGTTGCATAAAGCATTTCAATAATTGCCCTGTCCCTCTTACCCAGAGGAGAATCATCAGGTGACTCCACAAGAGCAAATACCTCTTCTATGTTTAGAAAAGATGGAATCTTTTTTTCAAGTTTGGGATTGCTCAGAAGCCTTGCAGGGTTATTTTTTACAATCTCTTCTCTGATAAGGTAATCAAAAAAAGTTCTCAATGTGGAGAGCTTTCTTGCAATTGTTCTTTTACTGTTTTTTCTGTAGAGTTCCCTGATGAAAAAGGAGATCAACCTGAAATCCACATCCTCCCATTTTTTCACTTTTACCTTTTCGAGAAACTCAACAAATTCCTTCAGATCAGCAGTGTAATTTCTCAGGGTATGGGGAGAGGCATTTCTCTCTATTTTCAGATAATCTTCAAACTGCAGGATATACTTTCTCAATTCTTCCATTTAAAGATAAGTTTAGCACATCTAACAAAAAACTGCTAATAGGAAATTTGACTGGTAGGGTCAAGTCTCATTTGCTCTGAATTTGACAACCCTACCTTAAATGGTAAAATCTAAAAAACTGTAAAGGAGTGGGAAATGGAGTACTATGAACTGGTTGTGGAAGGTCCATATCTTCTTGTAAAAGGTTTTATGGAAGGGAGAATGACCTGCATTGAAAATGCCGAGGTTTATTTCAGCAAAGAGGAAAATATAGCAAGGGAAACTCTATCTGACAGGCTGAAGGAATGGCTCGGAGTTGTTGAAACTCTCGTCCATGTAATCGTTGATGAAAAATCACTGCCGGAGTGGGAAAAAACCCTGAAAGAAGGGGGAAACAACATTGAAATTGACCTTAAGTCCGCAAGAAAAATTGAAAATGCATCTTTTGATTTTGAAATGGAGGCTTTCACACCTGTCCATGGGAAACAGATGAAGGAACTCTTAAAAGATGTTCCAGAAGATGTGGAGGTGGTAATTAAAGAAGAAAATGAGGAATTCCACGAAGTAAAAGAAAGAGGAATATACACTGCAGAGCATCCCTATGAACTCTACATAAAGGGGAGTGTGGTGGGAAATTTTAAATCTGTTCTTGAAATTTACAGAAAATGGAAGAAAAACAGTTTGATAATCCTGGATAAAATATACCTGACCCTTTCTGATTAATGGAGTGCTGTAAATCATACATAATGGGAATGATCCTGGCTGCAGGGAGGGGGGTAAGGATGGGAAATCTTACGGCAAATCAGCCAAAACCTCTTCTGAAAGTCAGGGGAAAACCTCTCATTGAGTACAGTATAAGGCTTCTCCTCAACTGGGGGATAAGGGATATAGTGGTAAATCTCCACTACAGGAAGGAGGACCTTCTGAATTACTTTGCAAAACTGCAACTCCCTGTCAGAATAATTCCATCAATTGAAGAGGAACTGCTGGGCACAGGAGGTGGAGTTAAAAAGGCTGAAAGGTTTTTATTTCCACATCCTTTTTTTCTGCTGAACTCAGACATCATAACAGACTTTCCCTTAAAAAAACTTCTGATTGATCCCCTGCCTGTTGCCACCATGGTGCTCGTTCCCTACAGGGATGGTTACACTCCTGTATGGGTAAAGGATGAAGAGGTAACAGGCTTTGGTGAAACTGGAAATGGTGAAAAGTTTACATTTGCAGGCATACATTTACTCAGGAGCGAAATTTTTAAATATCTTCCAGAGGGAAAATCCTCAATAATCGATTCCCTTTACAAAAAACTCTTAAAAAACGGTCAGAAAATAAGGGCAGTGATATGGGATGGTCTCTGGCTCGACCTTGGAACTGAAGAGAAGTACCACTCTATTAAATCAGCCATTGAAAGTGGAGACATTACCCTTCCAGATTTTTACTCTGGAGGAATAATCTCGTAATCATAGGTTACTTCTGCAGTTTTTCTCAACATAGCAGTTACAGAGCAGTATTTATTGCTTGAAAGCTCAATCGCCCTTTTTACCTTCTTTGGATCCAGATTACCTTTGAAAACATACTTGAGATGCACTCTTGTGTATACTCTCGGGTGTTCAGGTGCTCTTTCAGCATTTATTTCTATGTAAAACTCTTCCACAGGTTCTTTCATCTTTCTTAAAATGGATATTACATCCATTCCGGTACATCCACCAAGACTGTGAAGAAATACCTCCATTGGAGCAGGACCATTATTATTCCCTCCATGCTGAGGAGAAGCATCCATTGTAGTTTTCAGTCCTCTCTCATTCTCCCCTTCAAACAACATATTACCCTTCCATACCACTTTCTGCACTTCAATTCCTCCTTATTTATGGTGAAAGTGGGAAGAATCAGGCCCCTGTTTTCCTCTTCAGATCAATAAGAACAAGTTTTGTAATGGCCTTCAAAGTTTCAAAAACCCCGACACCTTTAATGGCTA
>JALSQH010000098.1 GCA_026985515.1 bacterium | reverse complement strand
TGTACTCTGTGTAACTTTTCAATTTATAGGCAGCAGAGATAGTGAGTTCAGGCATGGCTGCCCAGTCAAACCCTGCAACTATTGAGAAATAGGGATTTTCAAGGAATGGGTTTTCACCTTTTTTATCCTCAGTTTCCACATATGCAGCTTCAAGTTTAAGAAGAAGTGATGAGATGGGATAACTCATATCAACTCCCCAGAGATTTATCTTTTGATAAACTAAATTCTGACTGATCTGTGGATTTTCTCCTCCTGTTCCCTGTGGCGGATAGGTTTCCACCACAATATCAGGTGACCTTTTATGACCTCTGAAATAGTAAAGGTCCCAATCCAGCCCGATGGAATTGATTGTCCCGGCAAGTTTTCCAGCAATTTCAGTTGATTTTATTTTATTTCTCTCTTTCTTTTCTGCTGGCTTTTCTTTTATCATTTCAAAACCCGGAAAAATTGATGCTTCAAAAAGAGGGAGGAGATTGAGTTCAAAGTTTATGATGTCATTCCCCATTGAAAAATTTATTCCATAGGTGGAAATTCTGTAATCTTCTATATCTGAGGATATATGACCCATATCCCATGGATTTATAATGTCGTTGGGGCTTATCCATTCAAACAATCCCCAGAAATCGTAATATTTTCCTGCTTTCACTCCCCAGTAATCCCCGGAGTACTGAGCATAGAGTTCAACCGGGATAATTCTCAATTCAGGCTCAGAATTTATCAACTTTTCATAGAGTATGTCAAAACTTGCAGTTACATTTCCATCCTCCCCGAGGTCATGATCAATATTGATCTGGGTTCTTACATTGCGATTGAGAAATTTACCGCTATTTTCTCCCCTTACACCCATCATGATGGATGTCTTCACAAATCCATGTGGTTCGGTGGCAAAAAGAGAGGTTGAAATTAAAAGAGTTATTAAAGTGGCTATTGTTTTCCGCATCTCATCTCCTCCTGAGAAACTTAACAGAAAAGTATTTTTCTGGAATCGATTCATTAATTTTTATGTTGCTGAACTTTATCCTGCTTATGTGGCTTATCTGCACATCTCTCATCACCATATCTGTTGCAAAGTAGACTCCATTAATCAGTTTGTGCTTATTTATGTTTAAGATTTTTTGCAGTTTTCCCCTCTCATCGTAATATTCCGCTTTTAAAATGATTTTTTTATCAGGGTCAACCCAGTAGATGATTTTTGAGTAGCCAGTTTCTTCAAGGACCTTCGGAGATGAAGGTGTTGCCTCAATTTTCAAACACTTAACTCCTCTGAAGGTTTCCTCTCCAAGGAATCTGTATTTGAAATCGTCCAGTTTGGGTTCTCCTATATCGTAGTAGGTGAAATCTGAAGACATAAAGTTTCCCTTTTTGCCAGATGCCACTATCCTTTTCACCCTTCTCAGGGCGGGAAGGTAGAGGTACCTGTCGTCATCTCTGTTCCTGTGTTCAAGGAGGAGGAAACTGGTTCCCAGAACTTCCCTTGGTCTGACGAATCTCATCAGCATCCTGTTGTTTCCTTCTTTATCTTTTTTGGAGTAGAACTTTACTTCTCTAACCCTTTTTTCACCTCTGGAATCAATGATGGTCAGAGTCATGTCAGCCGACATGGAGTTCCAGGTGCTTTTTCTGAAGACCTGCTTCATGAGTGGTCTCATATCTTCACCTGGGGTAAAGGCTGAAAATATAGCCAGAGTAGAAATAATCAGGAGAATTTTAACTTCTCTGAATCTCATTTTTTATCACCTCCGCTGATTTTAATAAACTTTTAGGTTTCACAGTTACAAAAATCACAGGCAGAATTGTCAGCGCTCCAATTGATGTTGTGAACATTGTCAGACCAATGAGTAGACCCATGTTAGAAACGCCCCTGAAGGAGGAAAATACAAGGACTAGGAATCCAAGTCCCACAGTCAGTGCATTTAAGATGATGGGACTACCAGCTTCCTTTATGCTACTTTTCATTGCAGTGTCATAATCTTCCCCCAGTGCCAGATGCCACCTGTAATTGTGGATATAGTGGATGGCGTAATCAACCCCAACACCTATTGCCACACTTGTTGTGACCATTGTTACAATCTGAACAGGTATTGAGAAGAAACCCATGATTCCAAAATTTATCAGCTGGGAAATAAAAAGCGGGATTGTATTGAAAAATCCCACAGTAAGTGATCTGAACATTATTGTTGTGAGAATCCATATAAGGATAAGAGAAACAATTAAACTCAGTGCCTGTCCTCTTACCACCAAATCATTGACCACCATCATGAGTTTTGCAATGCCTGTAATTTCAGCATTAACTGGAAGGCCTTTGACTTCTTTTTTCACAAAGGCGGTGAGTTTTTTATCAATGGGCTTCAGAATTGTATTTTTGTCTGAATTGATGAAGAGGATGAGTCTTGCATTTCTGTAGTTAAGGTCAACAAGATGAGCAAAATCGTCAGGCCTTGCACTCATTTCATACAGGGTCAGGTACTGGGCAATAAGGTCTCTCCCGTTAACCTCCACCGTTACAGGATTTCCATTTTCATCATAATCTATTATTTTTTCCTTTTCTGATGGTATCCTGTAGTAGGATGGGTCGTTGTTGTGCATCACTCTGTTCATCAATTTTATGAAGTCTGCCAGACTCTGACCTCCACCAACATGTGGTAGAGTTAAAGCGTACTGCTCAATTCTATCAATTGCACTGAGCACAGATGGTTCCTGTATGACATTGTTTGATTTTCCTTCAAACATAATGTCAAATGTGGTACTCCCTGCAAAGTGCTGATTAATTATTCTGTCGGCAATTCTGAGCGGATGATTCCTGGGAAACTCAGCTATGGAGCTCTGTTCAAATTTGAGCTGCAGTGTTCCTGTGAGAGATATGAGTATCAGTGCCACAATTCCCCACAGAATTGCTTTCTGATATTTCGAGAGGGATTCAGAGTATTTTTCCATAAACCTGTCAACTATTCTCTGAAACCAGCCCATTCCTCCTCTGACTGAAGAAGGAGCTTTAAGAATTGAGAGGGTGGCCGGTACAAAGGTGACTGAATATATCCATGCTATAAAAACTCCATAAGCTGTAAAATATCCCAGTTCTGCAAGGGATTCTGTTTTACTTGTGTTCAACGCTATGAATCCTGCCATCGTCGTTAATGAAGTCATGGTAACAGGTGCAAATAATTCCCTGAATACCTCCATCACAAGAACCTGCGGATCACGAAATTTTTCAGAAAAGGAGTAGTAATACTTGAGGATGTGTATTGAATCTGCTACTCCAATCGCCATGAGGAGAATTGGCATCATTTCCGTTGAGTGAGACATGGGAAATCCAGTAAGAGCCATTGTACCGAGAGTCCATGCAACTGATGAAATTACGACAAAAAAAGGAATGGCGACCCCCCTCACTGATCTGAATGTTATGAGAAGGAGAAAAACAATTACAACGATGGCAATGGTGAAAAGGATACCCATGTCTCTTCCAACACCGATACTCAGATAGTAATTAACGATGGGTTTCCCTGTTGCTGAGATGTTTACTGTATCATCAATGTACTTCTTGTATATCTGAATCACCTCTTTTGATACCTTCTTCGTGTCGGCATCCTTTTTCAACATCAGCATTATTCCTAAGGCTCTTTTGTCCTTTGATACGAGATTCCCGCTTGCAAGAGGTGAATCATTCAACTTTTTCATAAATTCCTGGATCTCTTCAGGGGTTT